>NZ_JAELTJ010000019.1 GCF_016428805.1 Achromobacter sp. ASV32 | reverse complement strand
CCCCCCCCCCCCCCCCCCCCCCCCCCCCCCCCCCCCCCCCCCCCCCCCCCCCCCCCCCCCCCCCCCCCCCCCCCCCCCCCCCCCCCCCCCCCCCCCCCCCCCCCCCCCCCTTTTTTAATGATCCGCCCACCACCGAGATCTACACAACCGCATCGTCGTCGGCAGCGTCAGATGTGTATAAGAGACAGGCTGCGGTGCGGCGCCAGCGGGCGGCGCATGCCGCACAGGCGGCTGCGAGGCGGGCTCGGCGGCCTGACGCGGCGTCTCCTGCGGCACGTCGTCGAACGCACCCTCCAGCGTAGCCAGCACCTCGATGCCGCCATCAACGCTGCGGTTCGACACGATCAGCGCGTCGGGTCCCAGCACCTGGCGCACCTGGCGCATGACCTCGCGGCTGTTCGCCCCGAAAAAGCGGCTTATCTTCATTGACCATTACCTCCGCCGATCAGCGCGGTCACGCGGACCATGCGCTCATCCGGAATTTCCGTATTCGACAACACACCCAGCTGCGGCAAGTGGTGGCGCAGGAAACGCGACAGCGGCGCGCGCAGTACCGGCGACACCAGCAGCACCGGCGCGTTACCCTGCGATTCCTGACGCTCGACCGCGGCCTGCGTCTCGCGCAGCAGCGTATCGGCCAGGCCTGGTTCGAGCCCCCCGCTGGTGGTCAGGGCCTGCGACAGCACGCGCTCGAGCTTGACGTCCAGGCCGATCACGCGCAGTTCGCCTTCGCCCGGGAACCATTGCTGCGTAATGGCGCGGCCCAGCGAACGGCGGGTCAGTGCGATCAGTTCGTTGATGTCCGGCTGTCCGCCCGAACCGGCCGCCAGCGCCGCCAGGCGCGGACCGTGTTCGGACAGCGTATCGATGATGGTGCGCATGTCGCGGATCGGCACTTCCTCGGCCAACAGGCCCTGCAGCACCTTCTGCAGCGCGGTCAGCGACAAGGTCTTGGGCACCAGGTCCTCGACCAGCTTGGGCGCGTCGCGGCCGATACGGTCCAGCAGTTGCTGGACTTCCTGGCGGCCCAGCAGGTTCGAGCCGTGGCGGTGCATCAAATGGTTCAGGTGGGTGGCCACCACGGTGCCGGCATCCACCACCGTGTAGCCCACCACCTGGGCCTGGTCGCGCAGGCTGCCATCGATCCACAGCGCCGGCAGGCCGAAGGCCGGGTCGGTGGTCGGCGTGCCCTTGATCTGCATGGTCACGCCGCCCGGGTCGATCGCCAGCCACTGGCCGGGCATGGCCACGCCATGGCCGATCTCGACGCCGGACAGCAGGATTCGGTAGTCGTTGGGCTTGAGTTCGAGGTTGTCGCGGATATGCACCACCGGCGGCAGAAAGCCCACGTCCTGCGCGAATTTCTTGCGCAGGCTGCGGATGCGATGCAGCAGCTCGCCGTTCTGGGCATGGTCCACCAGCGGAATCAGGCGGTAGCCGACCTCCAGCCCCAGCTGGTCCACCATCGACACGTCGTCCCAACTGGCTTCGGCCGCGGCCGCCTGGGCCTGCGTCACCGCCTGCTGCGGCACGTCGCGGGCCGCGGCCTCGACCGCCTGGCGCCGCTTGTGCAGCGCCCAGCCGCCCCAGGCCAGGCCGCCGGCCAGGGTCAGGAAGGCGACGTGGGGCATATTGGGGATCAGACCCATGATGCCGATGATGCCTGCCGTCAGGAACAGCACCGCCGGATTCGAGAACAGCTGGCTGATGATCTGCTGGCCGATGTCCTGGTCGGTCGACACGCGCGACACGACCACGCCCGCGGCGGTGGAAATCACCAGCGCCGGGATCTGGGCCACCAGGCCGTCACCGATGGTCAGCAGCGTGTAGACGCGAGCCGAGTCGCTCATCGACATGTCGTGCTGGGCCACGCCCACGATGAGGCCGCCGATGATGTTGATCGCCATGATCAGCAGGCCGGCGATGGCATCGCCGCGCACGAACTTGCTGGCGCCGTCCATCGAGCCGAAGAAGTCGGATTCCTGCGACACCTCGGCGCGGCGGCGGCGCGCCTCGTCCTCGCCGATCAGGCCGGCGTTCAGGTCGGCGTCGATGGCCATCTGCTTGCCGGGCATGGCGTCCAGGGTGAAGCGCGCGCCGACTTCGGCGATCCGGCCCGCACCCTTGGTGATGACGATGAAGTTGATGATCGTCAGGATGATGAAAACGATGATGCCGACGGCGAAGTTGCCGCCCACCAGGAAGTGGCCAAAGGCCTCGATCACCTTGCCGGCGGCGTCCGGGCCGGTATGGCCATGCAGCAGCACCACCCGGGTGGAGGCAACGTTCAGCGACAGGCGCAGCAGCGTGGCGAACAGCAGCACGGCCGGAAAGGCGGCGAAATCCAGCGGCTTGCGCGTGAACATGGCCACCAGCAGGATCATCACCGACAGCGCGATGTTGAAGGTGAACAGCAAGTCCAGCAGGAAGGTGGGCAGCGGCAGCACCATCATGCCCAGCACCATCACGATCAGGACGGGGCCGGCCAGAAGGCGCGCGTGCGTGCCTCCGCTGCTTTTCAACATGGTGAGCAAAGCGCTCATTCCTTAAACTCCTTGTGCTGCGGTTTTTGCCTGCGGGTCCAGCGCTTCCGGCACGGCCAGGGACTTGGGCGCCGTCGGTTCGGCCCCCCATCCCGAGCGCCATGAGCGCAACTGGAATACCCACGCCAGCACTTCCGCGACCGCGGTATATAGCTCGGCCGGGATTTCTTTGCCCAGCTCGACGTGTTGATACAGGGCGCGCGCCAGCGGCGGCGCCTCCAAAGTGGGAATGCGGTGCTCGGCGGCCAGCTCGCGGATCTTGAGCGCGATCAGTCCCGTGCCCTTGGCCAGCACGCGCGGCGCGCCGTTCTTGTCTTCTTCGTACTTCAGGGCCACGGCGTAGTGGGTCGGGTTGGTCACGACCACGTCCGCGCCGGGCACTTCGGACATCATCCGGCGGCGCGCGGCCTGGCGCTGCTGCTGGCGGATGCGGGCCTTGGTGTGAGGATCGCCTTCGCTTTCCTTGTGCTCCTGACGCACATCTTCCTTGGACATGCGCAGCTTCTTCAGGTGGCTCCAGATCTGCCACGGCACGTCCAGCATCACGATCACCATCAGCGAAGCCACGATGAAGGCGCAGCACATCGCCACCAGGCTCAGCGCCTTGGTCAGGGCGGCCGGCGGCGCCACGTGCATCAGGCCCAGCATGTCGTCGTGGTAGCGCCAGATGATCCACACCGCCACGCCGCCGACCAGCAGGGCCTTGGCCAGCGCCTTGATCAGTTCCACCACCGTCTGCGCCGAGAACATCCGCTTGAGCCCGGCAAACAGGCTCAGCTTGGAAAAATTGGGCGACAGCGGCTTGCCCGAGATGACGATGCCACCCAGCAGCACGCTGGACAGCACGGCAATCACCGCCAGCAAGCCGAAAATCGGCAGGATGACCATCAGGGCGTGACCAAAGCCATTGACCGCCAGCTCGACCATTACCCCGGGATCGGCCACCACGCGCTGGTCAAACCCCAGGCCATTGCGCAGGACGCCGCTCAGTCCCCGATAGATCGCCCCCCCGCCCATCCAGATCGCCCCGACACCGGCGGCCAGCATCATGAACGTGCCCAATTCCCGGGAACGCGCAATCTGCCCCTCCTCGCGCGCCTTTTCCAGGCGCCTGGGAGAGGCGGCTTCGGATTTCTCGAGGTCGCTTTCTTCGGCCATGCTCTGCGGTGTCGTTGCGGCTCGCGGATTGACGGATTACGAGCTGCCCGCCGAGATTCTAGGAGGCCTGGGCCTGTGGCGATAAGCCAAGAAACGGGGGGAAAGCGGCGCTATTCCCGGATGCGGCCGGCCCGGCCCGCGCTGGCCGGGCGGCGGCATCCTGGCCGGCCTGGCCCCTGCCACACCGCCCGCCGCCGCCGGACTGGCTTCAGCCCGCCGCCGCCAGCGGCCGCCGCTGCGGGGCGTCCGCCTCCAGGGCGGCCTGAAAACGCGCGTAATCGAGGCCGATCCGCACTGCGCCCCAGTGCTCGCCGTCCAGGTACAGGGGCACCGAGATGTCGTTGACGATCTCCCCCGTGTCCCGCGAGTACGTCTGAAACAGCAGGGTTTCCGTGTTGGCGGCCAACCGGGCGCCGACCGGGTCGTCGAAGATCCGCTTGTGGCGCACCCGCAGGATGTCCTGGGCCGGGTCGCCACTGGGCGGGTGCGAATAGCGGCTGTTATGGGCCGGCGCGTAGCCGCGCTTGTCCACCAGCAGCGTATAGCTGCCGCCCGGCACGGCCTCCAGCACGCGGTCCAGCAAGCGCGTCAATGCCTCGTCGATGCCGCGGTCGTAGGCCGTGTGGTAGCGCGGCGGCTCGCTGCCGGCGATGCGCTGGTAATGATGGTCGAACACGTCCAGACCACGCTCGCCAGCGTGCGTCAGCAGCCGGATCGCGGCCAGCCGGAACGCATCCAGCGTCTCGGACAGCCGGTCGAATGCCGTCTTGCCGGTCCGCATGTCGGACAGTACCTCCTGCACGCTCTCGGTCTGGCGCCGGATGCGGTCGATCTCGCCCGACATGCTGGCCACCCGCTCGCGCACATCGGCGCTCAGCGCGGCAATGCGGCCGACGTCCTGGCTCATGCCATGGTTGGTGGCGTCGACTTCCCCGATGGCCTGCACCACTTCGCCCACCTGGCGGTTCATGGCGCCGAAATCGCGCACGAAATTCTGGAAATCCTGGCAGGTCTTGTCCAGCACCGCGCCCGAGGCATCCACGTCTTCGCGCAGCGTGCCGGTCTGGCGTTGGGTCGAATCGACCAGCGTCAGCATTTCGCCCGTATGGCGGCCGATGTCGCTGGTCGCCGCGTTGACCCGCTCGGCCAGACGGCCGACCTCGCTGGCAACCACCGCGAAGCCGCGTCCGGCATCGCCGGCGCGGGCCGCCTCGACGCCGGCGTTCAGCGCCAGCAGCTGGGTCTGCAGCGCGATGTCCTTGATGAGCTTGCTGATGTCGCCCACCGAGCGCGCCCGGCCGGTCAACTGCGCCACCACCTCGGTGAACGCGGCCATCTCGCGGGTCATGCGGTCGACCCGTTCCTTGACCTCGGACAGCTCCGCCAGCGCCTGCTCGGCCGCTTGCAGGTTCTGCCCGGATACCTGCGCGATCTCGCGCGCATGGGTCGAGGTGGACGCGGACAGGGCCGCGATCTGCGCGCCGCTGGCGGCCAGGGCCTCGGCCGCGCGGGCCTGTTCCTGGGCCAGCACGGCGCAGCGCCCGGCCTGGAACTGGGTGCGCGCGGTATTCAGGGCGATCTCGATGCTGGATTGGCGGACCGTCACCACGCGGCTGCGGATGCCGGCCAGAAAGCGGTACAGCGGCCAGGCGGCCGGACTGATCGAGAGCGGGCGATCCGATAACGTGGCGCGGCCGCGATTGAGCCGGCGCAATAAACCCCAGATGCCTCCGAATGCGAATACGGATCTGGCCAAGATGCACCTCCTTGTGCGGCCCGGATCGCCTTCTATGGGCATCCGTTGCCTGGGCGCGCGGGCGCGCCCTGTCTGCTACTGCTGGCCCCGATTCTTATGCTTGTGCAGTCTACCCGCGCATGCCGCTTCATACCCTTAGGGAATACGACCATGCCCGGCAAAGCAAGGCGGCGGCCAGGCAGTGCCCCGGCCGCCGCCCGGACCTGGTCAGAAACCCAGGCTGGCCAGCAGGTCGTCGACCTGATCCTGGCTGGTGACCACGTCGGTCTTGCCCTGGGGGCTGACCTGCGGGCCGTTGAGCAGGCTGTTGGCCTCGTCGCGGCGCTCCTGCGGCACGTTGTCCAGCAGCACCTGCAGCAGCTCGCGCTCGATCGCGCCGACCACGTCCATCATGCGCATGATGACCTGGCCGGTCAGGTCCTGGAAGTCCTGCGCCATGATGATTTCCATCAGCTTGGACTGCGTCTGCTGGGTCTGCTTGGGCACGTCCTGCAGGAAGGCGCGGGTGTCCTTGACCAGTTCGCGGGCCTCGGGCAATTCCTGCGGCTGGTCGTACCACTGCTGCCAGCGGGCATCCAGCGCCTGCGCCGAGCGCGACATGCCGTCCTGGATCGGGCCGGCCGCTTCGGTCGCGTTCAGCACGCGGTTGGCGGCCTGCTCGGTCATCTGCGCCACATAGCGCAGGCGGTCGCGGGCATCGGGGATCGCGTTGGCGGCATCCTTGATCGCCTGGTCCAGGCCCAGCTCGCGCATGCTGTCGCGCAGCATGCGGGTCAATGAGGCGATGCGGTGGATCAGATCCGGGGATTCCGCTGGGTCAACATTCTGCGTCGTGCTCATTCACGCACCTCAGCCGGCAATTTTCTCGAAGATCTTGACCAGCTTCTCTTCCAGCGTCGCCGCGGTGAAAGGCTTGACCACGTAACCGTTGGCGCCGGCCTGGGCCGCCGCCACGATGTTTTCCTTCTTGGCCTCGGCCGTCACCATCAGCACCGGCAGCGAAGCCAGGGCCGCATCGGCGCGGATCTGCTTGAGCATTTCCAGGCCGTCCAGGTTGGGCATGTTCCAGTCGGACACGACGAACTGGAAGCCGCCGTTACGCAGCTTTTCCAGGCCGATGGCGCCGTCTTCGGCCTCATCCACGTTCTCGAAACCCAGCTCTTTGAGCAGGTTGCGGATGATCCGCCGCATGGTGGGGAAATCATCCACCACCAGAATCTTGATGCCCTTGTCTACCATCTTCTACTCCAAAAGAAATGTGCTTGAGACCGATCGGGGAGACGTCCGCGTCAAACGCGGTGCCCCCGGTCGCCCAGGCGAGTCAGAATGCGCTCACTCATCGCCGACAGCGGCACCACTTCGTCAGCCGCGCCTATCGCGATAGCCTCCCGGGGCATGCCGAAGACCACGCAACTGGCTTCATCCTGGGCGATGGTATGGGCGCCGGCGCGGTGCATGGCCAGCATGCCGGCCGCCCCGTCCTTGCCCATCCCGGTCAGGATGACACCGATGGCGTTCTTGCCCGCTGCCACGGCGGCGGAATTAAACAGTACGTCCACCGACGGGCGGTGGCGATTGACGGGCTCGCTGGCTTCCAGCTCGATCACATAGTTGGCGCCGCTGCGGCCCAAGCGCATGTGCGTGTCGCCGCCCGGCGCCAGGTACACGTGGCCCGGCAGCACGCGCTCGCCATGCACGGCCTCGCGCACCGTCACCGCGCACAGCGCATCCAGGCGCTGCGCGAACGACCGGGTGAAGCCGGCGGGCATGTGCTGCGTGATCAGGATCGCCGGGCTGTCCGGCGGCAAGGGCTGCAGCACTTCGCGGATGGCTTCCGTGCCGCCGGTGGACGCCCCCACGATGACCAGCTTTTCCGAGCTGGACAAAGGCCGGCGCAGCATCGGCGATGGTGCGGCGGGTGCGGCGTGCGGGCTGGGCGCGCGCAGCTTGGCGCGCGACGCGGCGCGGATCTTGTCGGCGATCAGCTCGGTATATTCCAGCAGCCCGTCGCGGATGCCCAGCTTGGGCTTGGTGACGAAGTCAATGGCGCCCAGTTCCAGCGCGCGCAGCGTGATTTCGCCGCCGCGCTCGGTCAGCGACGACACCATCACCACCGGCATCGGCCGCAGGCGCATCAGCTTTTCCAGGAAATCCAGCCCGTCCATGCGGGGCATTTCCACATCCAGCGTCAGGACGTCGGGGTTGTGCTTCTTGATGAGCTCGCGCGCCACCAGCGGATCAGGCGCGGTCGCAACCACTTCCATGTCCGGCTGGCTATTGATGATCTCCGTCATCAGTCCGCGCACCAGCGCGGAGTCGTCCACACATAAAACTCTTATTTTCTGCATTGTTTTGCCGCCTCGGTCTCACGTAGGCCCTACGCACGACCTGCGCATTCGTAGACTGTCTGCCCGCGCAGACGGAAATCCCGGCTGATATAGGTGAAGTTCTCGGAATGGCCCGCAAACAGCAGGCCGCCCGGCTTGAGCAACGGGACGAACCGCTCAAGAATCTTCGCCTGGGTCGGTTTGTCGAAGTAAATCATCACATTGCGGCAGAAAATCACGTCGAACTTTTCGCTGATCGGCCAGGAAGGCGCCAGCAGATTCAACGTTTCGTACCGCACCATGTCTGCGATTTCGGGACGCACCCGGACCTGCCCGGCATTGGCGCCGCGGCCCTTCAGGAAAAAGCGCTTGAGCCGGCTGTCTTCCATCTTGGCCACGCGTTCGGCCGGATAGACCGCCGTGCGTGCCCGGTTCAACACATTGGTGTCGATGTCGGTGGCCAGCACGGTGCAGCCGCTGGCCCGGGGGCCCAGCGCTTCGGCCAGCGTGATGGCGATGGAATACGGCTCTTCGCCGGTCGATGCCGCACAGCACCAAACCGACACCGGGCCGCCGCGCTTTTGCGCAAAATCCGCAAGAATGGGGAAATGGTGCGATTCGCGGAAGAACGCCGTCAGGTTGGTCGTCAAGGCATTGACGAAGTCTTCCCATTCGGCCGCGTCGGGTTCATTTTCAAGCTGGTCCAGATAGCTGCCGAAGTCTTGCCGGCCCAGGGCCCGCAGGCGCCGCGCCAGCCGGCTATAGACCATTTCGCGCTTGTGCGTGCCCAGCGAAATGCCGGCGCGCGCGTGGATCATCTTGCGCACGCGGGTAAAGTCCGCGTCCCGGAAATCGAATTGGCGGTCCACCGAGATGGACGGCGCCGTATTTGCCGCTGTTGCCACCGCTACCCTCAGTGTCCAAGGGCAAGCGCGTCAGGCGCTTGCAACCGCGAGTCATCCTCTGTGGCCGGACGGCCCGAGGACAGCCGGTGCGCCGGCACTTCAATGACTTCACCTGCATTGATCTTGAACACCGCCACCGCTTCGGCCAGGCGCTGCGCCTGTTCCTGCAAGGACCCGGCCGCGGCCGCCGCCTCTTCCACCAGCGCCGCGTTCTGCTGCGTCACCTCATCCATCTGCGAGACCGCGCGGTTGACCTGGTCGATGCCGCTGGACTGCTCTTCCGAGGCCGCCGAGATCTCGCCCATGATGTCCGTCACGCGCTTCACGGACGCCACGATCTCCTGCATCGTCGCGCCCGCGCGTTCCACCTGCTGCGAACCGGCGCCAACCTTGGTCACCGAGTCCTCGATCAGGCCCTTGATTTCCTTGGCCGCCTGCGCGCTGCGCTGGGCCAGCGAGCGAACTTCGCCCGCCACCACCGCAAAGCCCTTGCCCTGCTCGCCGGCGCGCGCCGCTTCCACCGCCGCGTTCAGCGCCAGGATGTTGGTCTGGAACGCAATGCCGTCGATCACCGACACGATTTCCGAGATCTTGCGCGAGCTGGCCGAAATGCCCTGCATCGTGTTGACCACCTCGGCTACCGCCGAACCACCGCGCTCGGCCACGTCCGACGCACTCGCGGCCAACTGATTGGCCTGGCGCGCGTTGTCGGCGTTCTGCTTGACGGTCGAGGCCAGCTCTTCCATCGAGGCCGCGGTCTCTTCCAGCGAGGCCGCCTGTTGCTCGGTGCGGCTGGACAGATCCGTATTGCCAGCGGCGATCTCATGCGAGCCCACATTGATTTCATCGACACCGCGGCGCACCGACGCCACCGTGCGCGTCAGGCTCTCCTGCATGCGCTTGAGTGCGGCGAACAGCTGGCCGATCTCGTTGGTGTTGCGGGCCTCGATCCGGGCGGTCAGGTCGCCGCCGGCGATGCGATCGAAATGGTGACCCGCTTCCTTGAGCGGCTGCAGCACACGGCGACGCAGGAACACGTAGGTGGCGAACACCAGCAAGGCGGCGATCACACCGCCCGCGCCCACGGCCATCAGTACGAACTGGTAACGCACCTGCGCCACCTCGAAAGCGTCCAGCATCTTGCTGGCACGCCAGAAATCGAACCCTTCGACCGCACGGGCGAAGCGCCCTTCCAGCGCGTCCTGCACCTTTTGCACCTGCGCCTGATAGGCAGGCATGTCGGCCTTTTCCAGCGCGGCGACCAACGGCGTCAGGCCCTGCTGGACCAGCGCGACATAGGAATCCTCGACTTCCTTGAGCGACTCGGCCGCCTCGGGCGGCTTGGGCAACGTCTTGAAGAAATCGAATTCGGCCTGGCCCTTGTTCATGGACGCCTTGGCGCGTTCCAGCAAACCGGCCGCCTCGCTCGACAGGCCCTGCGTCAGCAGCGTGGGCTGGCCGACGCTGCCCACGATGTCGGCGTAGTTGACGGCCGCGGCGCGGCCCAGGCCATTCAACGAATCCTTATAGCTGGACACGACACGGCCTACCGCGTCGTCCAGTTCCTGCGATTGCTTGATTTCGGCCAGGGTCCCGTTGCTGATGCGCAGCGACAGCACGCCGAGCGCCGCTCCAATCACCAACATGAATGAGAAAAACGCCAGCACCCACAACAGGCTGCTGCGTATCGTCATGTTCGCGAAAAACTTGCGCATCACAAGAACCACTCCTGACTGCAATCGTTAAGGAAAGCGCCATATCGGGTTCAATATGGCGCGCTCGTCCTTCCAGGTCCAGACCGCTCCGATCAGGAGGCGGCCTTCTCCACCAATGCCATTTCGTCGCTGGTCATCATCTTTTCAATGTCGACCAGGATCAGCATGCGTTCGTCGACCGTGCCCAGGCCGGTCAGGTACTCGGTGGACAGGGTGGCGCCGAACTCGGGCGCCGGACGGATCTGGCCGGCATTGAGCATCAGCACGTCCGACACGCCGTCGACCACGATACCGACCACGCGGCGGTCCAGGTTCAGGATGATGACGACGGTCTGCTCGTTGTATTCGACGCTGCCCAGGTTGAACTTGATGCGCAGGTCCACGATCGGCACGATGATGCCGCGCAGATTGGTCACGCCCTTGATGAACGGCGGGACGTTGGCGATGCGGGTCACCGTGTCGGCGTCGTAGCCGCGGATTTCCTGCACTTTCAGGATGTCGATGCCGTATTCTTCGTCGCCCAGCGTAAACACCAGGAACTCGTTGCCGACATCTTCATTGCGCGCGGCTTGCGCTTGCGGTTTGGCTGCCATGGGGCTATTTCTCCATCAATTCAGAATGGCTTCGGGCTGCGACCAACGCTCACGGTTGGCGCGCGCAAGCGCAAATACGTCGACGATCAGCGCCACACTGCCATCGCCCAGGATGGTGGCGGCGGAGATGCCGGGGACCTTGCGGTAATTGGATTCCAGGTTCTTGACCACCACCTGGTGCTGGCCGATCAGGTGATCCACCAGCAGCGCGAAACGACGGTCTTCGGCCTGCATGATGACCGCGATGGCCTGGGTCGGGTCGGTCTGTGCCTCGCCCACCGAGAACACGCGATGCATTTCCACCAGCGGCAGGTATTCGCCGCGCACGTGCATCACGCGCTCGTTGCCGGCCACGGAATAGATCTGGTCGTTGGTCGGCTGCAGCGATTCGGTCACGTGGTTCAGCGGCAGGATGAAGGTTTCTTCGCCCACCCGCACCGACATGCCGTCCAGGATCGCCAGGGTCAGCGGCAGCACGATGCGCGTGGTGGTGCCGTTGCCCGGTTCGCACGACAGCTGCACGTGGCCGCCCATGTCCTGGATATTGCGGCGCACCACGTCCATGCCCACGCCGCGTCCGGAAATATCAGTGACCTTTTCGGCCGTGGAGAAGCCGGGCGCGAAAATCAGTTGCCAGATTTCGTCGTCGGGCGAATTCTCATTGACCGGCAGCCCTTGGGCCATGGCCTTCTTCAGGATCTTTTCGCGGTTCAGGCCGGCGCCGTCGTCGCTCACTTCGATCACGATGTTGCCGCCGTTGTGCTGGGCGGACAGCACCAGCTGGCCAACCGGGTCCTTGCCCGCGGCAACGCGCTTTTCAGGCGTTTCGATGCCGTGGTCCAGGCTGTTGCGCACCAGGTGGGTCAGCGGATCGATGATGCGTTCGATCAGGCTCTTGTCCAGTTCGGTGGCGCGGCCGTAGGTCTGCAGTTCGATCTGCTTGCCCATCTTGCCGGCGATATCGCGCACCAGGCGGGGGAAGCGGCTGAACACGTAATCCATCGGCATCATGCGGATGGACATGACGGCTTCCTGCAGGTCGCGCGCGTTGCGCTCGAGCTGCTCCATGCCGTTGAGCAGGCGGTCGTGCAGCACCGGATCCAGCGTGGACGCGGTCTGCGCCAGCATGGCCTGGGTGATGACCAGTTCGCCGACCAGGTTGATCACCTGGTCGACTTTTTCCACGCCCACGCGGATCGAGGTCGATTCCTTGTCGGCATGCGCCGGCGCCGCGGCGCGGCTGGTGCGCGCCGCCTGCGAGATGGCTTCGGCCGCGGCGGCGGATTCGGCCATCGCCGGCGTGGCGGCAGGCGCCGCCGTTTCCACAACGGCGGCGGGCGCGGCCGCAATCGCCTCGGCCACGGCCGGCGCCGCTGCGGCGGGGGCCGCTTCGCGGGCAATATTCAGTTGGTCGGCGTCGACGATGAAGCAGCACACCGCTTCGATGTCATCCGGCGTGCAGGTGCTGTCCACCCAGACGGTCAGCACGCCGTTGGCGCGCTCGCTGGCCTTGACCTGGCCCAGGTTGCCCATTTCTTCGAGCAGCGACTCGGCGTCCTTGTCGGACACCTTCGTGATGCGCACGCGCAGCGGCAGGCCGGCGGTATCCGCGGCAGGCGCCGCCGCAACCACGGGTTCAGGAGCGGCCTGCACTGGCGCGGCGGCCGGCGCGGGCGCCGGTGCCGGAACGGGCGCAGGGGCCGGGGCCGGCTCCGCGGCCGGATCCTTATGCTCCAGGGCGAGCTGCCTCAAGACCGCGCAGATACGCTCAAACACGGCTTCATCGGGCTCTTCGGAGGCCCGATAGGCATCCAGTTGGCTTTTGAGCACGTCTTTCGTTTCCAAGAAGATATCAATCATGTCCGTGCGCAGCGCCATTTCGCCGCGACGGATCGCGTCCAGAAGGTTTTCCAGCAGATGGGTCGTGCCCGCCAGCTGCGTGAAGCAGCCAAACGTGGCCGCGCCGCCCTTGATCGAGTGAGCCGCGCGGAAAATGGCATTGAGCTGCTCGATGTCGGGCGCACCCACGTCGAGCTCGAGCAGAAGCTGCTCCATTTGCGCGAGCAGCTCGTCTGCCTCGTCGAAAAAGGTCTCGTAAAACTGACTGAGATCCAAACCAGAACTCATGACCCGTACGCCTTCATAAATGAACTTGCTTACGCGCCGGACTGCTCGTCGAGCAATTCGGACGCCAATTCCACCAGCACATCGGGGTCGACCGGCTTGGAAAGCCAGCCACAAACGCCCAGATCCCGAGCGGCCATCTTGCTATCCACATCGTCTTCGGTGGTCAGCACCAGGACCGGCACGTCCAGGTACTGGTCCTGTTCGCGCAGCCCCTGGATCAGTTCCAGGCCTCCCATGACGGGCATGTTCCAGTCGCTGACCACCAGGTCCACCGGATGGCGCTTGGCCATTTCCAGCGCTTCCTGGCCATTGCCGGCAGTCAGCACCTGCCATCCCGCCCCCGTCAGCGTCGCCTGGACGATCATCCGCATCGTTGCCGAGTCGTCCGCCACCAGAATCGTTGCCGCCATTGCTATCGAGCCCCTTCGGCTTGCGGCGTTGCCGCCGTGTCGCCTTGCTTGGTTGCCGTCGTGGCCTGGGCGGCGGCTTGCGCCGCCTCCACGGCCGTCCCAACCTCGCGGGCATCCTTGGCGCTGACGTCCGCAGCCGCGGCGTTCTCGTTTTCGATGCGCCGCTGGGTGCTCTGATTGAGCACCACTAGGCTGATACGTCTATTAACGGCCGCATACGGATCATCTTTAACCAGACTCATGCTGGAAGACAGGCCCTGGATGCGCATGACCTTGCTTTCGTTCATGCCGCCGGCCACCAATTCCTGGCGCGAGGCGTTGGCGCGGTCAGCCGACAGCTCCCAGTTACTGTAGGCGCGCTCGCCGCGGGCGGACTGCGAGGCGTCGGTGTGACCCGAGATGCTGACCTTGTTGGGCAGTTCGTTCAGCACCGGCCCCAATTCCCGCAGAATGTCGCGCATGTACGGCTGCACTTCGGCGCGGCCGGTCGCGAACATGGGGCGGTTCTGGTTGTCGATGATCTGGATGCGCAGGCCTTCGGTGGTCAGGTCGATCAGCAATTGGGGCCGGAAGCTTTTCAGGATCGGGCTGTTCTCGATGACGTTTTCCAGCCGCTTCTTCAGGTTTTCCAGGCGGTGCTGGTCGCGGCGCTCGGCATCGCCCATGGGCTGGGCCTCGACGCGGTTGCCCTGCGCGCGGCGCACATCGCCGTCGTTGCGCAGGGGATCGCGGCCGCCGCCGGGCACGGCGCTGGTTTCCGCCGAACTGCTGGGACCGCCGGTCAGCGCCACGCGCAGGGGCATGCGAAAGTACTCCGCGATGCCCTTCAATTCCTCGCGCGGCACGATGCTGATCAGCCACATCACCAGAAAGAACGCCATCATCGCCGTGATGAAGTCGGCGTAGGCGATCTTCCAGCTGCCGCCGTGGTGTCCGCCGCCATGGACCTTCTTGCGGCGGATCACCACACGGTGGTTGTTTACCGTGCTCATAGCCCGCTCCGTCAGGCCTTGGCGGTCGACTTGGTCTGCCGGACGTGCTCTTCCAGCTCACCGAAGGTCGGACGCACCGACGAGAACAGCACCTTGCGGCCGAATTCCACCGCCAGTTGCGGCGGATAGCCGTTCATGCTGGCCAGCAGCGTGGTCTTGATGCATTCCAGCACTTTCATGGCCTCGTCCGAGCGGCGCTCGACGCGCGAAGCCATCGGGCCGACAAAGCCGTAGGCCAGCAAGATGCCCAGGAAGGTGCCGACCATGGCCTTGGAGATCAGGTCGCCCAGGATGGCCGGCGGCTGGTCCACGGCGGCCAGCGCCTTGATCACGCCCAGCACCGCGGCCACGATGCCGAATGCCGGCAGGCCATCGGCCATCTGCTTGAGCGCATTCGCGGGGACTTCGCGCTCGTGGCGGTAGGTCTCGATTTCCTCGTCCATCAGCGTTTCGATTTCGAACGAGCTCATGTTGCCGCTGATCATGATGCGCAGGTAGTCCGTGATGAACTCCATGAGCTTGGCGTCTTTGGCGATACGAGGGTATTCACTGAAGATCGGGCTGGATGCCGGATCCTCGATGTGCGATTCGATGGCCATCAGGCCTTCGCGCCGCGCCTTGTTCAGCAGTACGTACAGGAGCGCCATCAGCTCCATGTAGACGTCCTTGCCGTAGCGCGAGCTTTTCAGCATGTCGGGCAGCGCGCTCTTGACCAGCATCAAGGACTTCTTGCTGTTGCTGGCCAGGAAGGCGCCGAAGGCGGCGCCAAAGATCAGCGTGAGTTCGAACGGCTGGTATAGCGCGCCCAGGTGACCGCCCAGCGCTATGAAGCTGCCGACGACCGACACGAGCACCACGAGAAAACCGATAACAATCAACACATCAGGCCCCTGCCAACGAAGTCTAAAACCGGCGTCAATGATCCCCTGTTCCCCCCGACCCAAAAAGGCGGGTTACGGGGAGTTTTCCAGGGCTTTTGGCGTATTTGGACGCGCCGCTCAGGAACGAGCGGCGTCTACGGCGGGTGCGGGACGGCTGCCGGCGCGCGCTTTGGCCGCGGCGCGGGTCTTGCCCGCACGGGGTGGCGGACGGCAGATCGCGCACACGAAATCCGACTGCGGGTCGTGCGCATGCGCAATGAAATGACCACCGCATTGGCGGCAGGCGGAAAGTTGCAGCATGCCGCTATCGAAGAAACGCACCAGCATCCAGGCCCGGGTGAAGCTCAGCACGGGTTCGGCGGATTCGGCGTTGTCCACGCCGGCGTTTTCCAGATACAGCCGGTACGCGTCGATGATGGCGCGTATGCCCTTGCTGCTGGTCCGTGCATTCAGGAACGAATACACGTTATAGAAGAGCGAGGAATGGATATTCGGCAGCCAGGTCATGAACCAGTCAACCGAAAACGGCAGCATGCCCTTCGGTGGCGAGCAACCGCGTATTTCACGGTACAGGCGTGCCAGGCGGTCGTGGCTCAGGCTGGTTTCAGCCTCCAACACCTGCAGCCGCGCTCCCAAAGTGATCATGGAGCTGGCAAGCAGAATGTCATCCGCTTCCTGCGAAACGCTCTTGGTGGCCATTACACGTATCCGAGTGGAATTGGACAGGCCGTCAGGCCAGTTCTTCAACAGGTTGCTTGGCCAGCAGAATCGTCGCGTGCGCTTGCTGCAGCGCGCCGCCCAGCACATCGTGCGTCAGTGCGGACAGCAGGCTGTAGTCGTCGAAACGGAAACGGCACAGGAGCGAACTGGAGCTGGCCAGCTTCACCAGCTGAGCCGGAGAAAGACGCATCAGGATATCGGCAACTTCGTTGCTGAAACCCAGGCGGAACATCGATGCAGCATAGTCATCGCGCAGCATGCGCTGTGCGAGTAAGAGATAAGACAGATTCACTTCGCGAATATCTGCCAGCAAAGAATTTTCGACTTGTTGCACGCCCGACTCCCTATTCCCTATCCCACCGAAGGGGCTTGATAACCAAGGACATTTCGCAACACTGTTGCGCCCTGCCCGCTGCATCCTGTTTTAATGCGAAATGTATCATTTGTTCGCAATTTAAGTAAAATTTACCACAGGTCATGTCATTTTCTATGACTTATATGACAAATGTTTGTTGATATTGCGCAACTGGGGCGTTTCGATACACCTTGACATAGAAATCCCTGACAAATCTACGTCAATTTGCCAAATAAGCATTCAAAACGTTGCGTACTTTAAGGAATGAAATAGCCGCTTTTGCCGACAATGACACCTTGCCGATCACAGAATCTTGCTAGCTTTAGCGTAGCCGCGCGTTTGTCGACAATGTCGCAAATTGACAACAACCGACAATGCGTCACGATGGACACCGCCTGACATTCCCGCAATGCCCCACGCAGATGACAGCTTGGTCGAATATGCCCCGCTAGTGCGGAAGCTGGCCCTGCAATTGCTCGCCCGGCTACCGGCCAGCGTCGAACTCGACGACTTGATCCAGGCCGGCATGATCGGCCTGCTGGACGCCGTACGGCGCTACCAGGAAACGGCCGACGCCCAATTCGAAACCTATGCCACGACCCGCATCCGCGGTGCGATGCTGGACGAACTGCGCGGGCAGGATTGGCTGCCGCGCAGCGTGCGCGCCAAGGCCCGCAAGATCGAACAGGCCATCCAGCAGCTGGAGCAACGCCTGATGCGCGCGCCCACCGAGGCCGAGATCGCGCAGCAGCTGGACATGCCGCTGGGCGAATACCAGACGTTGCTGCACGACGCCCAGGGCGTGCAGATCGTGCACTACGAAGATTTCGCCACCGAGCCCGACGCCGCCTCGGGCCAGACTGACTGGACCGCCACGCTGAACCACGGCTCGGCTGGCGGCAATCCGCTCGATTCCCTGCTGGCCGGGGATTTCCGCCAGGCGCTGATCCACGCCATCGACACCCTGCCCGACCGCGAAAAGCTGCTGCTGTCGCTGTGCTACGAGCAAGGCCTGAACCTGAAGGAAATTGGCGCGATCATGAACGTGACCGAGGCCCGCGTCTGCCAGCTGCGCTCGCAGGCCACCGCCCGCATCCGCGCCAAGCTGCGCGAGCAGGCCTGGCAGGACCTGCCCCAGGAAGGGCAGATCGCGCAGATCATCTGACCGCGCCAGACGAGCGCCCGGGAATCCCGGGAATTTCGCACCTTGTTCGGGCCATCGGCCCGGCGCCATTGTTGTTAGCCTTGCAGGCTGACACCCCTAGGTGCGCCGGCAGCGGTTAACCGCAAGCCGCGACCGCGACCCCTGGAATTTCGCCATGAATGCACCCGACGTCCTGACGCAGGCCATTTCCGACGCCTACGACGAAACCCCCTACATTTCCCTGCCGTTCTCGTATTCGTCCCCCGGGCACCTGCGCGCGGTCGCCAGCCTGTACAACCTGGACGCGCCGGCGCTGAGCCATGCCCGGGTACTGGAACTGGGTTGCGCCGCCGGCGGCAACCTGCTGCCATTCGCGCTGGCCCACCCCGAGGCCACGATCGTCGGCATCGACCTCTCGCCCCAGCAGATCGATGCCGGCCGACGGGCCGCCGAAGCGGTCGGCGCCCGCAACGTGGATCTGCGGGCCATGAGCCTGACGGACATCACCGCCGAGTTCGGCGTGTTCGACTACATCATCTGCCACGGCGTGTTCAGCTGGGTACCTCCGGAGGTGCGCGAGGCCATCTGGCGCATCTGCCGCGACAACCTCGCCCCGGAGGGTATCGCCTATATCAGCTACAACACCTACCCGGGTTGGAAGGCGTCGGACGTCATCCGCGACGCCATGATCCTGAATACCTTCGGCGCCGAAACGCCGCAGGAAAAGGTGGCCCGGGCCAAGGACATGCTGGAACTGATCGAGGGCGGCCTGTGGCACAACAACCCGCTGCGTTCGGCCCTGCAGCTGGCGGCGCGGCAGTTGCGCGGCCAGACCGACCACTACCTGCTGCATGAATACCTGGAGGCGATCAACACGCCGTGCTACTTCCTGGAATTCGCCGCCGCCGCGCAGCAGGCCGGGCTGGCCTATGTGACCGACGCCGAACCCCAGGTGACGTTCCCGTCCACCTTCGGCGCCGCCGTGGCGGTGGGCTTGAATGGGCTGTCCGTCAACGCCGGCCGCGAAATGCGCGAGCAATACCTGGATTTTGCCGTGGGCCGCTCTTTCCGCAGAAGCTTGCTGGTGCACGCCGAACGCGCTGAAGGCATGCTGGACCAGCCCGAAGGCGGCGCCTTCACCCGCATGCATTTCGCCGCCGACCTGACGGCGCAGCCGGGCCCGACCGGCCAGCGCCAGTACCGCGCCCCGCACGGCGTCATCGATAGCCAGGACGCCTCGATGATCGCCCTGATGGATGCATTGGCGCAGGCCTGGCCGCAATCTCTGCCGTTCGACACCCTGGTCGACGCCGTGCGCCCGCTGGCCCCCGAGACGCCTGCCGACGGCCTGGCAACCATCGTGATCGGCCATCTGGTGGCGCTGGTCCAGGCCAACGCCCTGCACTACCGCCTGGAACCCGCCGCCTATCAGGCAGCGCAATCCAGGCCACGGCTGATTCCGGGCGCCCTTGAGTTGCTACAACAAGTAACCAAGCCCGGATGCCAGGTCGGCATGCACAACCTCTGGCATCACCCTATCACCGCGCCCGCCGACGCCCTGTACCGCTACGCGACCAGCCAGATCGACGGCGAACGCAGCACGACCGAACTACGCACCCTGGTGCGCGACGCGCTGACCTCCGGGCGATACCTCCATCCCACTGGCCAGTCCTATAAAGGCGCCCGCAACCTGGATCCGGTGGCGCAAGAGGTGGTCACCAGCCTTCTGGGCGAGCTGCGCCGCGTCGGCCTGCTGCTGAACTGACCGGCCCGCGGCGGGCCGCCCTGCAGCCAGGCCCGCCGTTTTCCCCCGCTTTCGACAACATATTTACGAATACCAAAAAAAAGCCCTAAAGATTGATTTGCGACTGCCGTAATCCTGGCAACGGAGAAATTCGCAGACGCAAGAACCCGAATTCTTCCCGTTACAACGATGGGCGGCCCCGCTGCCCGGTTTGAAGAAGCCTTTCTCTCTTGGGAGCCTAAACATGGCTGCAGTCATTAACACCAACTACTTGTCGCTCGTTGCTCAGAACAACCTGAACAAGTCGCAATCGTCCCTGGGTACCGCCATCGAACGCCTGTCGTCGGGCCTGCGCATCAACAGCGCCAAGGACGACGCCGCCGGTATGGCCATTGCCAACCGCTTCACCGCGAACGTCAAGGGCCTGACCCAAGCCGCTCGTAACGCCAACGACGGCATCTCGCTGGCCCAGACGACGGAAGGCGCCGCCTCCGAAATCAACACCCACCTGCAGCGCGTTCGCGAACTGACGGTGCAAGCCGGCAACGGCAGCTACTCGCAAGAGCAGCTGAACTCGATGCAAGACGAAATCAACCAACGTCTGTCGGACATCGACCGCATCTCGCAGCAAACCGACTTCAACGGCGTGAAGGTCCTGTCGGCCAACGCCAAGCCCCTGACGCTGCAAGTCGGCGCCAACGACGGCGAAACGATCACCCTGAACCTGTCGGAAATCAGCGTCAAGACGCTGGGTCTGGACGGCTTCAACGTCAACGGCTCGGGCGTGACCCAGAACCGTTCGGCTACCGTGTCCGACCTGCAAGCCGCTGGTGGCGCAACCGTCGCTGCCAACGAATGGCAAGTGACGACCACGCACGCTGCCGCGACCGCTGACCAAGTCTTCGGCAAGCTGCAAGGCGGCAACACCGTCACCGTCGGTACCGGTGCAGGCGCCACGACCTACACGTACGACGCCACCAACAAGAACTTCACGTTCACCGACAAGTCGGCTTCGGACGCCACCGCCATCACGGCCCTGGCCACCTCGCTGCGCCCGGCTACCGGCACCACCACCGGCACCTACACCCACTCGAACGGCTCGGCCACGACCTCGTTCAACGTGGACGCCACGGGCAAGGTCACGGTCGGCGGCCAAGACGCCTACCTGGACGCCGCTGGCAACCTGACCACCAACAACGGTGGTGGCGCGACCGCCGCTACGCTGGATGGCGTTCTGCAAGCTGCTGGCGCCAACACCGGCGCCGCCGGTACGTCGTCGGTCTCGATCGGTGGCAAGACGTACTCCAACACGGGTACCGCTGCTGCCCTGTCGTTCACCAACACCATCGCCTCCGATGCGCTGCTGGCCAACGTCAAGGCTGCCGCCAACTCGTCCGTGACCCTGGGCTCGGGCATCACCAGCGCCACCGTGACGCTCGTGAACGGCGCCTCGGACAACACGTACGTCGACGGCAAGGACGCCTTCACGACCACCAAGAACTACACCACCAACTACCTGGTTGACCCCAACACGGGTAAGGTGACGGTCAAGAGCGGCACGGGCACGGGCGACTACGCTCCCAAGGTCGGCGCCGAAGCCAAGATCAACAGCAGCGGCAAGCTGACGACGGAAGACACCAGCAAGGGCACGCTGACCAGCGACCCGCTGAAGACGCTGGACTCGGCCTTCACGAAGCTGGACAAGCTGACCGGCGAACTGGGCGCTGTGCAAAACCGCCTGGAATCGACGATCGCCAACCTGAACAACGTGGTCAACAACCTGTCCAACGCCCGTTCGCGTATTCAAGACGCCGACTACGCCACGGAAGTGTCGAACATGTCCAAGGCTCAGATCCTGCAACAGGCTGGCACCTCGGTTCTGGCGCAAGCCAACCAAGTGCCGCAAACCGTGCTGTCGCTGCTGCGTTAATTCTCGGCAACAGACCGTACGGCAGGGGAGACTCCGGTTTCCCCGTCCGGACAGCCGGCCAAGGTCTTTCGCGCCCTGGCCGGCGCCCCGAAAACCCGCCTCACGGCGGGTTTTTTTCGTTTTGATCCCCCGAAATCCGGTTTTGTCCAAACTGGCGGGAAATTCAGACGCTGATTCGCCGAATGAGCGCTCGCCCCCATTCGTAGAATTCCCGCAATAGCTCCCCTGTGCCCGCCCCGCCGCACCACGACATGTCCTATCCGGCCTACACCCACCGCCAAGCCACCGCCGACCCTGGCCGCCTGGCTCCCAGCCATTCCCCCGCGCGGCTGCGTGCCACGGCCCACCTGTATGGCGTGGAAACCGTGCCGCTGGAGCGCGCCCGGGTACTGGCCATCGGTTGCGGCGACGGTGCGGGCCTGATGCCTTTCGCGCTGGCCTACCCAGAGGCCCAGGCCATCGGCATCGACGCGTCGGACGCGCTGATCGCCCAAGGCACCGCGGCCGCCCAGCGCCTGGGCATGACCAACCTGACGCTGTATGCCGGTCAGGCCACCGATATCGGCACGCAGCTGGGGCTGTTCGACTACATCATCGTCTCGGGCCTCTATAGTTACTTGCCCGCCGAAGCCGGCCAGGCATTGATGCACGCCTGCGGCCAGTTGCTGTCGCCACGCGGCATGCTGTACCTGGACAGCCACGTCTATCCCGGAGCCAAGTCCCTGGAAGTCGTGCGCGACGCGATCCTGCTGCACGGCCACGCCGCGCAAACGGATGCCGAGCTGCGGGAAAGCGCCCTCGCGGCGCTGTCTCTGTTCAAGGACGGCATGGCGCCGGCCAACCCGCACGGTGCCCTGCTGGCTGCGGCCGCCGCGCAATTTGAACGCGCCCTGGGAGCCGATTCGGCCAGCGCACCAGCGGCTGCCGGACCGCTGGCCTGCAACCCCAGCTATTTCGTCGAGCTGGCGGGCATTGCCGCCCAGGCCGGACTGGCCTATCTGGGCGACGCGCAGCCGCTCAGTGAAATTGCCCTGTCGTTCGGTCCGGGTGTGTCGCTCAATCACAGCCTGCTGGCCATGGGCCAGCCGGCCACCGTACGCCAGCAGTATCTGGATTTCGCCACAGGACGCGCCTTTCGCCAATCTCTCTGGGTCGCGCAGGAACGTGCCGCGCAGGTTCAGAGCCAGCCCGATATGGCCCGGTTACAGGACCTGCGCTACGCGGCCGGCCTTGTCCGCCTGGCAGCCAATGGCCAGGAACAGGGCGCCACCTATGTGAATCACCTGGGCCGGGCGCTGATCACGCAGGACGACGACGTCGTGACCGTGGTAGATACCCTGGCGCACGCTTGGCCGGCATCAATGCCCTATAGCACCCTGGTGGCAGTGCTGATGCACAAGAACCAGATCGACACCACAGCAGCGGCCAAAACGCTGAGCCGTGTCCTGCAGACCCTGCTGGAAAACGACCTGCTTCATTACTGTCTGGATCGGGGCCCCTATGAAGCCGAGACCGACGCGCCGCTGCGCCTGCCCGCTTTTCTGACCGAACCGGCCCCAGCGCCGGGCGACGCGCCGCTGCCTCGCTTCAACCTCTGGCACGAGCCCGTCAATTACCTGCCCTCGCCCGCCCAGGCGGCGATCCTGGGCCATCTGGCCGCGGGCCGGCTGCCCAGCGAGCCGGCCGCCGACGGATCCTCGGCCGAACCGGCGGAAGTGGGTGAAACCCTGGCGCTGCTCAAACGCTATGCGCTGGCGCTGGCCAATACCAGAACCTGGGCTGACGTACTGCGCCGCACGCTCGAAGCGGCGGATGGCTACATGCCCCTGATAGGCCTGTATGTCAGCGCCCAAGCCACCCTGACCCTGAATGCGCGGGTGCTCTCGGCCAGCGGGCATCAACCCAATCCGGGCGCCAACATCGCCTCGCAGGTCCAGCGCATGCACGAGTTGATGGTGCAAAAGGCCTATCTCGACGCCGAACCGCTGGCGCGGCGCCTGACGAAAATCGCGCCCCGCTTCTGGGACGCCTGGGAAGCGCTGGCCGTCGCCTTGTTCAGCACCTTCCGCGGCCAGGAAGCGCTGCGGCCGGCGTTGACCATGGTGGATCTGGCACCGGCCGACACCCAAAGCTATATCGTGCTGGCGGCCATCCTGACGCAGCTTGGACGCACCTCCGAAGCGATCGGCGCGGGGCGGCGTGCGGTCGAGCTGGCGCCTCGCCATGCCGAAGCGCATTCGGCGCTGGCGGACGCCCTGGCCGCCGAACGGCGTTACAAGGAAGCCCAGGCCAGCAATCGCACCGCGATTGCCCTGGACCCCAGGCAGCGTAAGGCGCGCGTCAACCTGAGCAAGGCGTACATCGACGCCGGCGAAGTCGCGCTGGCCACGCAGGCGGCGCGCGACACCGTGGAGATGTTCCCGACGGAAGCCCTGCCTCGCAGCAATCTGCTGTTCACACTGAATTATTCCGAGGAACACACCGCCCAGGAGGTGTTCCAGGCGTATCAGGAATGCGATCGCGTACTCTACCAGCCGCTGCGCGACAAATGGCGCCCCCATGCCAACCCCCGGCACACGAACCGCAAGCTGAAGATCGGCTATGTCTCGCCCGACTTCAAACAGCACTCAGGCAACAGCTTTATCGAACTCGTCTTCGCCCATCACGACCGGCAGACGTTCGAGCTGACCGCCTACGCCGAACTGGCCAGGGAAGACAGCGTCACTACCCGCTTCAAGACCTACTTCGACCACTGGGTGCCTACCGCCTCATTGACGGACGCCGAGCTGGCCGAAAAGATCCGCGCCGACGGCATCGACATCCTGATCGACCTGGCCGGGCATACCCAAGGCAACCGGCTCGGCGCGTTCGCCCGCAAACCCGCCCCGGTATCACTGACCTGGATGGGGTACGGCTACACCACCGGCCTGACGGCCATCGACTATATCGTCATGGACGAGGCGATGGCGCCGGCAGGCAGCGAAGCGCTGTTCTCGGAAAAGATCTGGCGCCTGAAGACCTGCTGCGCGTACCGCCCCGACACGGCGATGGGCGAAGTCAGCGCGTTGCCTGCGATGTCGAATGATTACGTCACCTTCGGCACGCTGTCGCGCGCCATCCGCATCAACCACCGCACCGTCCGCACCTGGGCCGCGATCCTGCGACAGGTGCCGAACGCCCGCCTCGTGGTCGACAGCGGCAGCTACCGGGATGCGGCCATGTGCGATGCCTTGGCCGCTCGCTTCGAAGCCCACGGGATCAGCCGCGGCCGCCTCATGATCGGCTACCACAGCCCGCCCTGGGATGTGCTGCGCCAGATCGACATCGGCCTGGACTGCTTCCCCCACAATTCCGGCACGACCCTGGTGGAGTTCATCTACATGGGCGTGCCCTACCTGTCTCTGGCCGACCGGCCAAGCGTCGGCCGCCTGGGAAGCTCGATTCTGAAGTCGGTGGGCCACCCCGAACTGATCTGCGGCACCGAGCAAGAGTACGTGGAAAAGGCCGTGGCGCTGGCCAGCGACTTGCCAGCGCTTGCCCGCATCCGCAAACAACTGCGCCAGGCCATGCAGGACAGCGTCCTGATGGACGAGGTGGGTTTTACCCGCGAATTCGAAATGGGACTCAAGAAAATGTATACCCAATGGTGCGAGGAACAAGCATGAAGGCCATCATCCTCGCTGGCGGTCTGGGCACCCGGATCTCGGAAGAAACCCAGTCTCGCCCCAAGCCGATGATCGAGATCGGCGGTCGCCCCATCCTGTGGCACATCATGAAGACCTACTCCGCCTACGGCGTGAACGACTTCGTGATCTGCTGCGGCTACAAGGGCTACATGATCAAGGAGTACTTTGCCAATTACTTCCTGCACATGTCGGACGTGACGTTCGACATGGCCGACAACCGGATGGAAGTCCATCAGCGCAAAGCCGAGCCCTGGCGCGTCACCTTGGTGGACACGGGCGAAACCACCATGACCGGCGGGCGGCTCAAACGTGTCGAGGCCTACGTCAAGGAAGAAGAGGCGTTCTGCTTCACCTACGGCGACGGCGTATCCGATGTCGATATCGGCGCCCTGATTGCATTCCACCGCCGCCACGGCAAGGCCGCCACGGTCACCGCAGTGCAGCCGCCGGGACGCTACGGCGCGCTGCGACGCGACGGCGACGCGGTGACCGGCTTCACCGAGAAACCGCGCGGCGACGGCGGCCTGATCAATGGCGGCTTTTTCGTGCTGTCGCCCAGTGTGCTGTCGTTGATTGAAAGCGACGACATGCCGTGGGAAGGCGTGCCCCTGGAAACGCTTAGCCGCAATGGCGAGCTGCAGGCCTACGAACATCTGGGTTTCTGGCAGCCCATGGACACGCTGCGCGACAAGAACCAGCTGGAAGCCTTGTGGGCGCAGGGAAATCCGCCATGGAAAAAATGGGCGTAACGCAATTTGACGGAGCCTACGACGGCGCCCGGGTCCTGCTCACCGGCCATACCGGGTTCAAGGGCAGCTGGCTCGCGATCTGGTTGAAGCAGCTGGGCGCGCGGGTGACCGGACT
Organism: Achromobacter sp. ASV32; assembly: GCF_016428805.1. Classification (GTDB taxonomy): domain Bacteria; phylum Pseudomonadota; class Gammaproteobacteria; order Burkholderiales; family Burkholderiaceae_B; genus Achromobacter. Next base: position 38,525 of record NZ_JAELTJ010000019.1, on the reverse strand, counting down.
GTCGCTGCCGCAATTGGACGAACCGAACCACTGGACCGGACTGCGGGATTGCGCGGTGGACCTGCGCGGCGATGTGCGCGACGCAGACGCCGTAACCGACGCCATGGCGCAGGCTCGGCCGGATATTGTCTTTCACCTGGCCGCGCAGACCCTGGTACGGCAATCCTACGGTGCGCCACTGGACAGCTGGTCAACCAATGTCATGGGCACGGCGAATGTTCTGGACGCTTGCCGCCGCACGCCTGGTGTCCGCGCCGTGGTCGTCGTCACCACGGACAAGGTCTACGCCAACCGGGAATGGCATTGGGGGTATCGCGAGAACGACATCCTGGGTGGCCACGACCCCTATAGCGCGTCCAAGGCTGCCTGCGAAATCCTGGTGGAAAGCTATCGCAAGTCGTTCTGGCAAGCCGGTGCGCCGGTGCTGCTGGCCTCGGCGCGGGCCGGCAACGTCATCGGCGGTGGCGATTGGGCCCCGGATCGGCTGGTGCCGGACCTGGTGCGGGCGGTGCAATCGAACCAGCCGCTGGAAATCCGCTCACCGACATCGACGCGGCCGTGGCAACATGTGCTCGACTGCCTGTCGGGCTACCTCATGCTCGGCCAGCAGTTGCTGGCCGGCAACGCCACATTCGCCGATAGCTGGAATTTTGGCCCCGCCGCACAAGACAACCGCAGCGTGGCGCAGTTGCTGGGCATGCTGAATGGCTACTGGCCACAGCTGCAATGGGCCGCGCGTCCGCCCAGCCCGGCCCTGCACGAAGCCGGCCTGCTGCTGCTCGATTGCGCCAAGGCGCACAACGTCCTGGGCTGGCGCCCGACGCTCGCGCTGCCTGATGCCCTGTCGATGACCGCAGACTGGTACCGGCATCATCACGCGACCGGTCAATCCCTGTCGTTGGAGCAACTCCGCCGGTATGTCGAGATGGCCGCCGCCATCGGCAACGCATGGGCACGGTCATGAATGTAATGCCGACCCCCATCGCCGGCGCGGTCGTGGTCCGGACACAGGCACACCAGGACACGCGGGGCGCCTTTTCCCGCCTGTTTTGCGCAGAGGAACTGGCCCACGTCATCGGGTCGCGGCAGATCGTGCAGATCAACCAGTCACGCACGCTGCATGCCGGAGCCATACGGGGCATGCACTTCCAGCATCCGCCCCACGCTGAAATGAAACTGGTGCGCTGCATCCGCGGGCGGGTCTGGGACGTGTTGGTGGACCTGCGCGCCGGCTCGCCCACTTTCCTGCATTGGCATGCACACGAGCTTGATGCCCGATCCGCTGACATGTTGGTGATACCGGAAGGCTGCGCACACGGTTTCCAGGTGCTGCAGGCCGACAGTGAACTGCTCTATCTGCACACGGCCTTCTACACGCCCGCGGCGGAATCGGGCGTCAGGCACGACGATCCCAGACTGGGCATTCGTTGGCCGCTCACGGCGACGGACCTTTCTCCCCGGGACCGGGCCCATGCCCTGCTACCCGACGATTTCGCAGGAATCCAAGTATGAAATGCCGCCATTGCGCGACGCCGTTGCAATTGACGCTGGTCGATCTGGGCACGGCGCCGCCCTCGAATGCGTATCTGACCGAGCAGGATCTGAGCCGCCCCGAAGCGTATTACCCGTTGAAGGTCCGCGTCTGCGACCATTGCTGGCTGGCCCAGACAGAGGACTACACCGAAGCCGATGCGCTGTTCACGCACGACTACGCCTATTTCTCGTCCACCTCGGCCAGTTGGCTGGACCACGCGGAACGCTACAGCAACATGATCACCGAGCGCTTGGCGCTGGCACGCGACAGCCTGGTGGTTGAGCTGGCCTCCAACGACGGCTACCTGCTCAAGAACTTCGTCGCTGCCGGCATTGCCTGCCTTGGGATCGAACCTACCGCCAGCACTGCCCAAGCCGCCCAGGCGCTGGGCATTCCCGTGCTGCGCGAGTTTTTCTCGGAAGCGCTGGGCCGCAGACTGCACGCCCAGGGCCAGGCGGCGGATTTGATCATCGGCAACAATGTCTACGCCCACGTGCCGGACATCAACGACTTCACCCGGGGCATGAAAGCCCTGCTGAAGACGGGCGGAACCATTACGCTAGAGTTCCCCCACCTGCTGCGCCTGTTGGCACAGACCCAGTTCGACACCATCTACCACGAGCATTTTTCGTATCTCTCGCTGTACGCCGTGAGCCGGATCTTCGCCCACTGCGGCCTACGCGTGACGGACGTCGACGAATTGCCGACCCATGGCGGCAGCCTGCGGGTCTATGGCTGCCACGCGGACGATGCCCGCGCAGATAGCCCCGCGGTCGCGCGCCTGCTGCAGGCCGAACACGATGCCGGCCTGCAATCGCCGCAGGTCTATCAAGCCTTTCAGGCGCGCGTGGACGAGATCAAGAACAACTTCGTCGAATTCCTGATCCAGCAACAGCGCGCAGGCAAGACCGTGGCGGCCTACGGCGCCGCGGCCAAAGGCAATACCTTGTTGAACTATGCAGGCGTCAAGCCGGATCTGTTGCCGTTGGTCTGCGATGCGGCGGCGTACAAGCAAGGCAAGTATCTGCCGGGCAGCCGGATTCCGATCCATGCCCCCGAGAAGCTGAAAGATGCCCGGCCGGACTACGTGATCGTGTTTCCCTGGAACATCGTCGACGAAGTCATTGGCCAGAACCCGCACGTACACGCCTGGGGCGGAAAGTTCGTGACAGCGGTTCCTACCCTGGAAATCCGATGAGCGCGCGCATCCACTACACCAAACCGTCCATCACCGATCTGGAAGTCGAATACGCCACCGACGCCGCACGGCATGGCTGGGGTGAACGTTGCTACGAATACCTGGGCCGCTTCGAGCGCGGGTTTGCGCAACACATTGGCACCCGGCAAGCCATCGCCACGTCCAGCTGCACGGGCGCACTGCACATCGGCATGGCGGCGCTGGGCATCGGCCCGGGTGACGAAGTCATCATGGCTGACACCAATTGGATCGCCAGCGCCGCGCCCATTGTGCACCTGGGCGCCAAGCCCGTATTCGTGGACATCCTGCCCGACTCCTGGTGCATCGACCCGGCACTGGCCGAAGCTGCGATCACCCCCCGCACCAAAGCCATCCTGGCCGTCCATCTGTACGGCAACCTGTGCGACATGAGCCGCCTCCTGGACATTGGCAAACGCCACGGCATTGCCATCATCGAGGATGCCGCAGAAGCCATCGGTTCATCCTACCGCGGTCAGCGCGCCGGCAGCATGGGGGCATTCGGCACCTTTTCGTTCCACGGCACCAAAACGTTGACGACAGGCGAAGGCGGCATGCTGGTCACCAACGATGCCGCCCTGCACGAAACCGCCGCGACCTTGTCCAACCATGGCCGGCACGCCAGGCAGACCAAGCAATTCTGGCCCGACCTGCTGGGATTCAAGTACAAGATGTCCAACATCCAGGCGGCAATCGGCTGCGCGCAGCTCGAGCGCATCGACGAGCTGATCGCCGGCAAGCGCCGGGTGTTCGAGTTCTACCAACAAGCCTTGCGCGACGTGCCTGGCGTGACACTCAATCCCGAACCGGAGGGCACGCGCAACGGCTACTGGATGCCCACGGTGGTACTGGACCGTGCGCTGGGGATTTCCCGCGAAATGCTCCAGGCCGCGCTCAACCCCGAAGGCATCGACGCCCGCGTCTTCTTCCACCCCCTGTCCAGCCTGCCGATGTTCGAGCGTTGCCCGCAGAACACCCATGCTTACGACATTGCACAGCGGGCGATCAACTTGCCGAGCTATCACGACATGACTGATGCAGACCAGGAACGCGTGGTCCGCACGATCCGGAGGCTGGTGCAGGAGTCGCCCCGTGGCTAGCCCGTCGCGCTGCGCCGTGGTTTCCCAGCCCATGTACTTTCCCTGGGTGGGCATGCTTGAGCAGATCCGGCTCGCCGACCACTTCGTCTACTACGACGATGTGCAATTCGCGCGGGGCTTTTTCAACCGGGTGCAGATCAAGACGCGCACCGGCTCGAGCTGGCTGACGGTCCCGCTGGCGGGGCTCAAGCGCGGACAACTGATCAACGAAGTCCGGATCGACAATCAGACCAACTGGAAACGCAGCCACCTCGATCAATTGAAACAGGCTTACGACGGTGCGCCGTTCCGCGCGGACATGCTTGCCGTGGTGGAGCAGGTATTTTCGGCTGACTATCGAACGCTTGCTGATCTGGCGCGGGCCTCGATGGATGCCCTGGTTCACTACTATCCGGCCATCGGGGCGAACAAGCCCTTCTCGGCGTCTTCTGCCCTGGAGGTTCCGGGTGCAAGCACGCAGCGGCTGGTGAACATTTGCGTGGCCCTTGAAGCCGACCACTACCTGACGGGGCATGGTGCGCGGCATTATCTCGATCACGCAGCCTTCGAGTCGCGCGGCATCGCCGTGTCATACATCCGATACGGCACCCCGCCCTACTCCCAGCTGCACGGTGAATTCACGCCCTACGTCAGCGCGCTGGATCTGATTGCAAACCGCGGCGCCGCAGGCCTGGCCGACATTGCCGGCCAAGCCGTTCCCTGGCGTGAATTCATCACCACATCGGCCGAGACCGCCACATGAACATGAAACCCGATCTGAATGCCGTCTCTTCGGAATACCGTCCCAACGGCGCCACCGAAATCGAAAACAACCTGATGCTGAATTGGTATCCGCATCGAATCATCGATCGGTTCAAGCACACCGATTCGCTCCTGGAACTGGGGCTGGGCCACGGCTATACCTCGCGCATTTTTGCGCAGGCCAGCAATCGGCACGTGATCGTCGACGGCGCCAGCGTCGTGATCGAGCAATTCCGCCAGAACACGCCGGGTTTCACCGGCGATATCGTCGAAGCCTATTTCGAGGACTACACCCCGAATGAGCAATTCGACGTCATCGTCATGGGGTTCATTCTCGAACACGTCGAAGATCCCGACCTGATCCTGGAGCGCTATCGGCGCTTTCTGAAACCCGGCGGAAAGATGTACGTGGCGGTGCCCAACGCAAAGTCGATGAATCGACGCCTGGGCCTGGAATTGGGGTTGATTGACGACATCTACAGCCTGAACGCCAATGACATTGCGCTGGGCCATCAGCGCCAGTACTGCCGCGACACACTGACCGCCGCGGTGCAACGGGCCGGTTATCGCGTTACCCACGAAGAAGGCATCTATCTGAAGCCGCTGCCCCTGGCCGTGCTCAAGACCCTGGACGACTTTGACGCGAACCTGCAAGCGATGCTGCGGGTCGGCGTGGACTTCCCGGATCTTTGCGTTGCCTTGTTGATGGAACTGGACGCCAAATGAGTTCGCCGGATCAGGACACCGGTGTCGCCGCCGTGCCGCCTGAGACCATGGTGATCGCCGTGACCGGCGTGGGCGCCATCATCGGCCAGGGCATTGTCAAGAGCCTGCGTCAATGCCGCTACGCCGTTCGGGTCGTAGGGGTCGATCGCAATGCCGACTCCCCCGGTCCCAGGCTGTGCGATGCCTTCGAACAGAAGCCGGACGCATCGGAAGACAGCCAGGCCTATCTGGACTATTGGACTCGCATCGTCCAGACGCACGGCATCTGCCTGGTTCTGCCAGGCCTCGAAATCGATATGGCGTTTTTCAACCGCCATCGGACGTTCTTTGCCGATCTTGGGGTGAAACTTGCCCTGAATACCGCCGGACTGATCGAGAAAACCGGCAACAAATGGGATTTCGGCCTGGAACTGGCGGCCTTCGGCTACCCGGTGATCCCCTCGGCTCGGCCCGCATCCTGGGCCGAGGCGATCGCGAGCCTCGGGCCGGCGCCATTGCTGCTCAAACCGCTGCAAGGCAATGGGTCGCGCGGCATCCAATGGCTTGAAGACGAAGCTGACTTCAACTACTGGACGCGTAAGGCCAACTACGCCTGGATGCTGCAACGCATCGTCGGCACGCCTCAGGAGGAATTCACGGTGGGCGTGTTCGGCTTGGGCGGTGGCCGACGGCTGCGCCCGCTGATATTCCGGCGCCGGTTATCCAGCGCCGGCAACACGCTGGTCGCGCAGGTCGTTCCCGAACATCGGGTGCTCGAAGCCGCTCTCGACCGACTTTGCGAGCATTTCCAACCCCTGGGGCCGACCAACTTCCAATTCAGGGTGGAAAACGACACGGCGTTCCTCCTCGAAATCAATCCGCGCTTCTCCAGCAGCAATTCACTGCGCACGGCATTCGGCTTCAACGAGGCGGAGATGGCGATCGAACTGCACCTGCTGGGCCAGACGCCCCCCGAGCCTCGCATCTGCGCAGGCAAAGCCTGGCGCTACACCGAGGACTTTGTGATCCATGCTGGCCATTCTTTCTGACATACACGGCAACCTGCCCGCGCTGGAGGCAGTCGTCGCGGATGCCCAAGCCCAAGGCTGCACCCGCTACCTGTCGCTGGGCGACGTTGCCGGCTATTACGCCGAGCCTGGCGCTTGCATCGATCTGCTACGCGACCTGGGCGCGCCCAATGTGCTGGGCAATCATGACAGCTACATCACCCTGGACGAAAACTGCCCGCGCTCGCGGGTCGTCACCCAGATCATCAATTTCCAGAAGACCCAACTCAGCAAGGAGCAGGTGGACTGGTTGAAAGGTTCGCACGCGTTCATACGCGACGACGATCGGCTGTTCGTGCACGGTGGCCCCGAAGATCCCCGCGACCAGTATCTCTACACGATCCAGCGTGCCAGCATCCCCGCAGACGTACGGCTGCTGTTCTCGGGCCATACACATGTTCAGGTGCTGGCCGATTTCGGCGACAAGCGCTATTGCAACCCGGGATCGATCGGCCAGCCCAGGGACGGCAACAGCCAGGCAGCCTATGCGATCCTGGACAACGACGAAATACGGCTACGCCGCGTGGCCTATGACATCGACCGCACCGCCCACGCCATGAAGAACGCGGGATTCGAACCGTTCTGCTACGAAAACCTCTATAAGGGCGCGCAAATCGGCGGCAGAGTCGATAGCGTCACTATCCTTCACACCTCAGAGTAAGACACCATGGACGCCATCAAGCAGTTCAACAACGAAGTACAAGCGAATATCGAGCGACTGGGTGCGGACGAGGCGCTGGCCGCCGACACCCTGGCTTGGATGATCAAGGCCGGCACTGTCGGTGCGTACACCTACAATTTCCAATGGCTGGGCCGGCCCATCATTCAATATCCGCAAGACATTCATGCGATGCAGGAGCTGATCTGGGCCACCCGTCCGGACGTCATCATCGAAACCGGCATTGCCCACGGCGGTTCGCTGATCCTGAGCGCTTCAATGCTGGCGATGCTCGACTACTGCGACGCCCAGACCAACCAGACGCCCCTGCTGCCAGGCATGTCCAACCGGCGCGTCATCGGCGTGGATATCGACATCCGGGCCCACAATCGCAAGGAAATCGTCGCGCATCCGCTGAGCCATCTCATCACGATGATCCAGGGCTCCAGCATCGCCCCGGACGTCATCGAACAGGTGCGCCAGGCGGCGGGCGATGCCAAACGCGTGCTGGTCTGCCTGGACTCCAACCACACGCACGATCACGTGCTCGCCGAACTCGAGGCATACGCCCCAATGACCTCGGTTGGCAGCTATTGCGTCGTCTTCGATACCGTCATCGAGGACATGCCGGCCGAGCTTTGCGCCAACCGCCCATGGGGTCAGGGCAACAGCCCGAAATCAGCGGTCCGTTCATGGCTCCCGCAGCATCCCGAATTCACGCAGGACTTGGCCATGCAACACAAGCTGCAGATTACGGTCGCGCAGGACGGTTTTCTCAAGCGCACACGCTAGGCCACGGCTGGCCGAGCCGCCCGCGGATGCGCCGAAGCCATGCCAAGCCCCCATTTTTCCCAGCTGTTCGCACGATGGCATGACAACCGCGTCATTCATAATTGACGCAGGCTGTTTGTATCTATATTTTTCGTAACATGACCATCCCCCCGCTCGGTCCTACCGCTACGCAGCATGACAGCATGACGGATCCCCACGACGAGGAGCCGGAAGACGCGCAGACCCAGCAGTTGCGCGAAGAGAACCGCGCGCTGCGAGAGTTGCTGGCCGCGCAGGTGCAGGCGTCGCTGCCCCAGCCTGGCCCGGCCAGGCGCCTGGGCTGGTGGTTGATCAGCGCACCCGGCGCCGCCCTGGTCGGCTGGCGTCGTTTGCTGGGTCGCGGAAACGCCCGCCCCATGACCGGCAAACGGGTGGGGTACGCCACGCTGACAGTCCTGTACACGCTGGCCATCTACGGCGCCCTGGTATTGCTGGTGGTGTCGTGGAGCACACCCAAAGCCGCGCGCTCGGGCGTTAACGCGGCCGGGCCAGTACGAGTCCCGCTGCAGTCGCCCCCCGCGCCCGGCAAGGAGTCCCAGCCCAAATCGTTCGATCCCGCTGCGACCAGCACGCCTTCGCTGGCGGCGGTTGCCACGGACGAACGCGTGACGACCGCTGCCGGGACGGAGCCTTCCCCCGGGACGCCAGCCACGTCCTCCACCGAGCCCGACGTTACCGAAACTCCACCGTCGGACAGGCCGGCGATCAGCTCTCACACCCCCGCCCCGCGTGACCCAGCCGCCACGCCGGCCCCCTCCACGCCGCCCAAATCCACGCTGCGCATCACAGAAATACCCGCCGAAAACCCCCACGCCTGGGTCGACCACCTGAAAGCGGCACTCGCACGCTGCGCCACGCTGGGATTTTTCGAGCGTCCCGACTGTGCCTGGGCTGCGCGCAAGCAATTCTGCGAGCCAAACCAGGGCTGGGGCGCGATCAAGGAATGCCCGATCCTGCAATGACATCGGCCGTCGAGCGGTCGTAAAACGTTGCCCCTGAGATGCGAAGCAGGCGATAATCGACTCATCCTTGCCGGACTTCGCCCGGCATGCACGCCACCAGGACACCCCGCCATGGATCTTTCCGTCAACAACACCGTCAATACCGGCCTGGCCATGCGTGATGCGCAGCTGATGCAGGAAATCCAGGCGCGCGTGACCAAGAAGGCCATCAATGCGCAAGCCGATACGGTCGCCACGCTGATGCAATCGCTGCCGGTAGTCGCCATCGACGGCACCCTGGGCACGCGCATCAACACCCAAGCGTAACGGCCGCGCTGCCCGCCACGCGGCAGCGCCACCCGCCGCCCGAGCCGGACGGCGCATGCCCGTCCCATCCGCCCTCACTACGCCGCTACGCCCGAGTCCAGGTGCTTGCGCATCAGCTCCTCGAACCATTCCAGAAATATCGCCAAGCGGCGCGAGCGCTGCCGCCGGTGCGGATACAGCAGGGTCACCGGCATGGCCGGAGCACGGTGGGTCGGCATGACCTCGACCAGTTCACCCGCATCCAGCAGGTGCTGCACATCGAAGCGCGGAATCTGGATCAGCCCCAAACCTGCCAGGCAGCAGGCGATATAGCTTTCGGCATTGTTCACCACGACGCGGCTGGGTAGCCCGATCGCCTGCGTGGCCCCCTGCCCGGCCTCGATCTCCCAGGGCAATTCGCGGCCCGTCGTCGGCGAGGCATAGCCCACCATCCAATGGCCCTCGGCCAGATCTTCCGGCTTGAGCGGCGCCCCCTGCTCGCGCAGGTAGGCCGGGCTGGCGCAGTTGATCAGGGCGATGCTGCCCAGCGGCCGCGACACCAGGCTGCTGTCGTGCAGCGCGCCGACGCGCACCGCGCAATCGACGCCTTCCTGAATCAGGTCGATGGCGCGGTCGCTGGACCCCAGCGCCAATTGCAATCGCGGATGGCGGCGCAGCAGCCCGGGCAGCGCCGGCGCCACCAACCGTCGGGCGATGCGGCTGGGCACGTCCACGTTCAGGCGCCCGGATACCTGGCGGGCGCTTTGCTCGAACAAGTGGTCGATCTCTTCCACCTCGGCCAGCAGCGGCCGCAGGCGTTCCAGCAATTGCCCGCCGTCGGCCGTCAGGCGTACCTGGCGGGTAGTCCGATGCAGCAGGCGCACGCCCACGTGGGTCTCCAATTGCTGGATCGCCGCCGATACGGAGGCGCGCGGCAGCTCCAGCGCATTGGCGGCCTTGATGAAACTGCCCATCTCCGCGACCTGCGCGAAGACGCGGTACTGTTCGAGTCTATCCATGATCCCGATCCCGGCGTTGCCCGGCGGCACCGTGCCGCCGGAGCCAGCATAGCCGGTCTGCCCGCTATTTCTCCCTGGCCGGCCGGTCCGGGCCGTCCGCCGCTCGGTCCGGCCGCTGCGTTGACCGCCTACTTGGTGGTGTAGCCGCCGTTGATCAGGATGGTCTGGCCGGTGATCCACCAACCATCGCTGACCAGATGGCGGATAAAGGGCACGACATCCTCAATATCGGTCAGGCCGGTCTTGGAGAACGGCGACAGCGCCGCGGCGGTCTTGTGATACGCCACCGCGTCGGCGCCTTCGGCCGGATAGAAGAACGGCGTATCCATCGGGCCCGGACCCACCGCCGTCACCGAGATGCCGCGGGCGCCGAACTCCTTGGCCGCCGCGCGGGTGTAGTGCTCGACCGGCGCCTTGCTGCCGGCATAGGCCGCATAGAACGGCGTGAATGCCCCCAGCAACGAGGTCACCAGCGTGCAGACCTTGCCGTTGTCGTTGACGTGGCGGCCCGCCTCTTTCAGGAAGAAGAAGGCCGATTTGGCGTTGACCGCCGCCATCTCGTCGTATTCGGCTTCGCTGATCTCGGTCAGCGGCTTTTTGAGCACTTTGCCCACGGTGTTGATGGCGATGTCGGGCCGGCCCACCGCGGCCACGGTATCGGCAAACAGCTTTTCAACGGCGCCCGCGGTGCTCAGGTCGGCTTGCAACGCCACGGCCTGGGCGCCGGAGGCCTGAATGGCGGCCACCGTGGCGTCGGCGTCCGCCTTGGACGCCGCGCTGTTGTAATGGATGACGACGGCGCGAGCGCCTTGCTGGGCCAGATCGCGTGCGATCAGGCCGCCCAGGTTCTTGGCGCCGCCGGCAATCAGCGCGACTTTGCCCTTGATGGAATGGTCTGCCATGGAAACTCTCCTGCTTCGGTGGGGAAGCTTCGATTCTAGGCAGCCGCACCGCGCGGATCAGCCCGCTACGGCGAGATGGATTATCCAGAAAAGCGTTCCAATGCCGGGCCGAGTGTCCGGCGCCGGCCCGGCAAGCCGCCCCCCAATGCAAACAGCCCGAAGGGGGGACCGTGGTCCTGCCTTCGGGCTGGGGTGCGCCGACCGCGGCGGACCCAGGTCCGCCGCGCGTCGTAACGGCTTACTTCTTCTTCATGGGCGGCAGATCGGTGCAGACGCCTTCGGCCACTTCGGCCGCCATGCCCACCGATTCACCCAGCGTCGGGTGCGGGTGGATGGTCTTGGCGATGTCGATGACATCCGCGCCCATTTCCACGGCCAGCGCCACTTCGCTGATCAGATCGCCGGCGTGGGTGCCCACGATGCCGCCGCCCAGGATGCGGTGCGATTCGGCATCGAACAGCAGCTTGGTGAAACCTTCGTCGCGGCCATTGGCGATGGCGCGGCCCGAGGCGGCCCAGGGGAACACACCCTTTTCGACCTTGATGCCCTGCTTCTTGGCCTCGTCTTCGGTCAGGCCGACCCACGCCACTTCCGGATCGGTGTAGGCCACCGACGGAATCACGCGGGCGTCGAAGAACGACTTCTGGCCAGCGGCGGCTTCAGCCGCCACGTGGCCTTCATGCACCGCCTTGTGCGCCAGCATGGGCTGGCCGACGATGTCGCCAATGGCGAAGATGTGCGGCACGTTGGTGCGCATCTGGCGATCGACCTCGATGAAACCGCGGTCGGTCACGGCGATGCCCGCCTTGTCGGCGCCGATCTTCTTGCCGTTGGGGCTGCGGCCCACGGCTTGCAGCACCAGGTCGTAGCGTTGCGGCTCTTTCGGCGCGCCCTCGCCCTCGAAGGTGACGTAGATGCCATCTTTCCTGGCCTCTGCGCCGACCGTCTTGGTCTTGAGCATGATGTTGTCGAAACGGCCGGTGTTCTTCTTTTGCCAGACCTTGACCAGGTCGCGGTCGGCGCCCTGCATCAGGCCGTCCAGCATTTCCACCACGTCCAGGCGCGCGCCCAGCGTGGAATACACCGTGCCCATTTCCAGGCCGATGATGCCGCCGCCGATGATCAGCATCTTCTTGGGGATTTCACGCAGCAGCAAGGCGCCGGTGGAATCGACGATGCGTTCGTCCTGCGGCAGGAACGGCAGCTTCACCGACTGGCTGCCGGCGGCGATGATGGCCTGCTTGAAGCGGATGGTCTGCGACTTGCCGTCGGCGCCCTTCACGGCCAGGTGATTGGCGTCGGCGAACTCGCCCACGCCCGTCACCACGGTAACCTTGCGGGCCTTGGCCATGCCGGCCAGGCCGCCGGTCAGCTTGGCAACCACGCTGTCCTTGTAGCCGCGCAGCTTGTCCAGGTCGATCTTGGGCTCGCCGAAGCTGATGCCGTGGGCAGCCAGCTCGCGGGCTTCGTCGATGATGGCGGCGTTGTGCAGCAGCGCCTTGGACGGAATGCAGCCGACGTTCAGGCACACGCCCCCCAACGTCGAATAACGCTCGACCAGCACCACGGACAGGCCCAGGTCGGCGGCGCGGAAGGCGGCCGAATAGCCGCCGGGGCCGGCGCCCAGCACCAGCACGTCGCATTCGGCATCGGCCGCCCCCTTGAAGCTGGCGGCGGCAGGAGCCGGTGCGGCGGCGGCCTTGGGCGCCTCGGCTTGCGGGGCTTGCGCCTTGGGCGCTTCGGCCTTGGCGGCGGGCGCGGTGGCGGCAGCCTCGGCGGCCTCGACCTCAAGCACCACGGCGCCTTCGGCAACCTTGTCACCCACCTTCACGGCGATGGACTTGACCACGCCGCCCTGCGAGGCGGGGATCTCCATCGAGGCCTTGTCGGACTCGACGGTGATCAGGCTCTGCTCGGCCTTGATCGTATCGCCCACGGCGACCAGCACTTCGATGACTTCCACTTCCTTGAAGTCGCCGATGTCCGGCACTTTGATTTGAACGGTATTGCTCATAGGGCTCCCCGTTTACAGCGCGATGCGGCGGAAGTCGGCCAGCAAGGCGCCCAGATAGGCGTTGAAGCGGGCAGCAGCCGCGCCGTCGATGACGCGGTGGTCATAGGACAGCGACAGCGGCACGATCAGGCGCGGCACGAACTGCTTGCCGTCCCAGACGGGCTTGTGCGAGGAACGCGACACGCCCAGGATGGCCACTTCGGGCGCGTTGATGATCGGCGTGAACGAGGTGCCGCCAATGCCGCCCAGCGACGAGATCGAGAAGCAGCCGCCCTGCATGTCGGCGGGCGAGATCTTGCCGTCGCGCGCTTTCTTGGACAGGTCGGTCATTTCCTGGGCGATCTGCAGGATGCCCTTCTTGTCGGCATCGCGGATCACCGGCACCACCAGCCCGTTGGGCGTGTCGGCGGCGAAACCGATGTGGTAGTACTGCTTGAGCACCAGGTTGTCGCCGTCCAGCGAGGCGTTGAACTCGGGGAATTTCTTCAGGGCCGCGACCACGGCCTTGATCAGGAAGGCCAGCATCGTGACCTTGATGCCGGCTTTCTCGTTTTCCTTGTTCAGCGTGACGCGCAGCGCTTCCAGGTCGGTGATGTCCGCTTCGTCGTTGTTGGTGACGTGCGGAATCATGACCCAGTTGCGGTGCAGATTCGCGCCGGAAATCTTCTTGATGCGCGACAGCGGGCGGGCTTCGACCGGGCCGAACTTGGTGAAGTCGACCTTGGGCCACGGCAACAGGCCCAGCGCGGCGCCATCGGCCGAACCACCGGCGGCAGCCGGCGCGGCCGTGGACGACAGCGCCTGCTTGACGAAGGCGCGCACGTCATCGGCGGTGATGCGGTCTTTCGGACCAGAACCCTTGACGCGGCTGAGGTTCACGCCCAGTTCGCGGGCGAACTTGCGCACCGACGGCGAGGCGTGCGGCAACTGGCCGGGCTTGAGGTTGGCGTCTTCCAGCGCCGCGGCCGGGGCCGGGCGCGAGGCGGCGGCCGGCGCCGCTTCGGTCTTGGCTTCAGCCTGGGCAGCCGGGGCGGCCGGGGCCTCGGCCTTGGCGGCGGGCGCGGCGGCGGCAGGCGCGCTGCCTTCCACCACGACCACGATCGAGCCCTTGGCAACCTTGTCGCCGACCTTGACCTTCACTTCCTTGACCACGCCGCCCTGCGAGGCGGGGATCTCCATCGAGGCCTTGTCGGACTCGACGGTGATCAGGCTCTGCTCGGCCTTGATCGTGTCGCCCACGGCGACCATGACTTCGATGACTTCCACTTCCTTGAAGTCGCCGATATCGGGCACGGCGATTTCCACCGGGCCGCTGGCGGCGGCCGGCGCCGCAGCCTGCGCCTGGGCCGCGGGTGCGGCGGCGGCAGCCGGCTTGGGCGCTTCCTTGGCGGCGGCCTTGGGGGCCTCTTCCTTGGCGGCCGGGGCGGCGGCGTCCGACGCTTCCACCTCGAGCACCACGGCGCCCTCGGCGACCTTGTCGCCGACCTTGACCGTGATCGACTTCACCACCCCGCCCTGCGAGGCGGGGATTTCCATCGAGGCCTTGTCGGACTCGACGGTAATCAGGCTCTGCTCGGCCTTGATCGTGTCGCCCACCGCCACCAGCACTTCAATGACTTCCACTTCCTTGAAGTCGCCGATGTCGGGAACCTTGATTTGCACGACGTTGCTCATGTCTCTTTACCCTCAGGCGTATTGCGGGTTGGCTTTGTTCGGATTGATGCCGTACTTCTTGATGGCTTCGGCCACCTTGGCAACCGGCACCTTGCCCTCGTCGGCCAGCGCGCGCAGCGCGGCGACCACGACGAAGTGGCGATCCACTTCGAAGTGCTCGCGCAGCTTGGCGCGGAAATCCGAACGGCCGAAACCGTCGGTGCCCAGCACCTTGTATTCGCGGCCCTTGGGCACGAACGGACGGATCTGGTCGGCGAACAGCTTCATGTAGTCGGTCGACGCGATGATCGGGCCTTCCGTCTTGGCCAGCTGCTCGGTGACGTAGGCCACCTGGGGCTTCTTCTCGTCGGGGTGCAGCATGTTGTGACGCTCGACGTCCAGGCCGTTGCGGCGCAGCTCGGTGAAGCTGGTGACGCTCCAGAGATCCGAGGCCACGCCCCAATCGGCTTCCAGCAGCTCCTGCGCGGCCATGACTTCGCGCAGGATCGTGCCCGAGCCCATCAGCTGCACGCGGTTCTTGCCCTTGCCGTGCGACTTGAGCTTGTACATGCCCTTGATGATGCCTTCCTCGTCACCCTGGGTCAGACCGGGTTGCGGGTAGTTTTCGTTCATCACCGTCAGGTAGTAGTAGACGTTTTCCTGGTCTTCCACCATGCGCTTCAGGCCATGCTGGATGATCACGGCCAGTTCATGGCCGAACGTCGGGTCGTACGAGACGCAGTTGGGAATGGTCGAGGCCAGAATATGGCTGTGGCCGTCTTCGTGCTGCAGGCCTTCGCCGTTCAGCGTCGTGCGGCCCGCGGTGCCGCCCAAGAGGAAGCCGCGCGCCTGCATGTCGCCGGCGGCCCAGGCCAGGTCGCCGATGCGCTGGAACCCGAACATCGAGTAGTAAATGAAGAACGGGATCATGATGCGGTTGTTCGAGGAATACGACGTGGCCGCCGCAATCCAGGAGCTCATCGCGCCCGCTTCGTTGATGCCTTCCTGCAGGAGCTGGCCGTCGGCCGCTTCCTTGTAGTACATGACCTGGTCCTTGTCGACCGGGGTGTACTTCTGGCCTTCCGGCGCGTAGATGCCGATCTGGCGGAACAGGCCTTCCATGCCGAAGGTACGCGATTCGTCGGCCAGGATCGGCACGACGCGCGGACCCAGTTCCTTGTCGCGCAGCACCTGGTTCAGGATGCGCACGAAGGCTTGGGTGGTGGAGATCTCGCGGCCTTCCGCGGTGGGTTCCAGCACGGCCTTGAAGGCTTCCAGGGCCGGGGCCTTCAGTTGCTCGTCGGCCTTGGCGCGGCGGCGCGGCAGGTAGCCGCCCAGTGCGGCGCGGCGCTCGTGCAGGTACTTCATTTCGGGCGAATCGTCGGCCGGCTTGAAGTACGGCAGATCAGCCAGTTGGTCGTCCGGGATGGGAATGCCGAAGCGATCGCGGAATTCGCGGATCGAGTCCAGTTCCAGCTTCTTTTGCTGGTGGGTCGGGTTCTTGGCCTGGCCCACGTGGCCCATGCCGTAGCCCTTGATGGTCTTGGCCAGGATGACGGTGGGCTGACCCGTGTGGCTAGTGGCGGCGTCGAACGCAGCGTAGACCTTGTGCGGATCGTGGCCGCCGCGGTTCAGGCGCCAGATGTCTTCGTCGCTCATGCGCGACACGGCTTCCAGCAGCTTGGGGTGCTTGCCGAAGAAGTGCTCACGGACGAACTTGCCATCGTTGGCCTTGTACGCCTGGTACTCGCCGTCGACGGTTTCTTCCATGATCTTGCGCAGGATGCCTTCCTTGTCGTGCGCCAGCAGCGGATCCCAGTAGCCGCCCCAGATCAGCTTGATCACGTTCCAGCCCGAACCGCGGAAGTCGCCTTCCAGTTCCTGGATGATCTTGCCGTTGCCGCGCACCGGGCCATCCAGGCGCTGCAGGTTGCAGTTGACGACGAAGATCAGGTTATCGAGCTTTTCGCGGGCCGCCAGCGCGATGGCGCCCAGCGACTCGGGTTCGTCCATTTCGCCGTCGCCGCAGAACACCCAGACCTTGCGGTTGCTGGTGTCGGCGATGCCGCGGGCGTGCAGGTACTTCAGGAAGCGGGCCTGGTAGATGGCCATCAGCGGGCCCAGGCCCATCGACACCGTGGGGAACTGCCAGAAGTCGGGCATCAGCTTCGGATGCGGGTACGACGACAGGCCCTTGCCGTCCACTTCCTGACGGAAGTGGTTCAGCTGGTCTTCGGTCAGGCGACCTTCGAGGTAGGCGCGGCCGTACATGCCGGGCGAGGTGTGGCCCTGGAAGTAGACCAGGTCGCCGCCGTGGCCTTCGGCTTCGGCGTGCCAGAAGTGGTTCTGGCCGCAGCCGATCATGGTGGCCAGCGAGGCAAAGGAGGCAATGTGGCCGCCCAGGTCGCCGCCGTCCGGCGGATTGTGCTTGTTGGCCTTGACCACCATGGCCATGGCGTTCCAGCGCACATACGAACGGATGCGCGATTCCAGTTCCAGGTTGCCCGGATGCGCGGGCTCCAGGCCCGGCGGAATCGTGTTGACGTAAGCGGTATTCGGCGAGAACGGGATGTGGGCGCCAGAGCGACGGGCTTCGTCGATCAGGCGTTCCAGCAGGTAATGTGCGCGCTGCGGCCCTTCGCGATCAAGGACTGCCGCCAGGGCTTCGAGCCACTCCTGGGTTTCAAGGGTGTCTTCGTCGTTGGCAGCCTGCACGGCGCCAGCCTGGGCGAAAGAGGACATCGTGTGTCTCCTGTTGGGGTTCGTTCGTGACCACACCCGCTTATTTGATCTACTCGCGGACACGCCATGGTAGCTGGGATCATCCGGGCTACCATGCCATGCATGGGTCGGGGTGTTGTGCTAGAGACCGGCGACTGGACGAGCGGTATCTCTCTATCAGCCGGCATTCTAAGAAAGAAGATTAACCGGTCGCAAGGAAAATTTCATGTTGCGGTACGGCATTTCATAATGCGAAAATATGAATGCCAGCTGAAAAGGATAAGGCGCACTTTTTTAGCCCATCCTTCTTATAGCGGGCTTGATTCCCGGCAATTCCGTTTCAACACGCATTAAAATGCCCCCCACGCCGCGCCTTCGGCTTGCTGCCCCCGCGGGGGCGTTTTCATCTTGAGGCGGCTTGGCGATGAAAAATGCCCGGCCTATCCGCCCCGAATTCCATGTCCAGCGCGCCCAAGTCCAATATACCCACGCCGTTCCACGATCACGCCCGCACGCGCCGCCGCGGGGTGTACTGGGTCACGCCTGCCATGGTGCTGATCCTCTATATCTGTGTAATGGGGGTGTTCTTCTGGTTGCAGCGCATCCATGACGACAGCGTCATGTTTGTGACCATCGACCAGGAAATGCGTCAGCAACGCCTGCTCTGGGTGGTGCTGGCGCTGTCCTGCGTGATCGTCATCAGCCTCCTGATGCTGTGGCGCTACACCCGGTTCCGCTCGGCGGCCGAGGCCGCCCTGATTGCCGAAACGGGTTTCCGCCGCGCCATGGAAAACTCCATGTCCACCGGCATGCGCGTGCTCGACATGGAAGGCCGCATCGCCTACGTCAACCCCGCCTTTTGCCGCATGATCGGCTGGAACGAGGCCGACCTGATCGGCCGCAGCCCGCCCTTCCCCTACTGGGTGCCCGGGCGCCACGAGCAGCACCAGCACACGCTGGACGTGCTGATGTCCGGCAAGACGCCCAGCAGCGGCCTGGAAGTCGAGGCCCAGCGGCGCGACGGCTCGCGCTTCACGGCGCGCATGTATGTGTCGCCGCTGCTGGACCCGAACGGCAACCAGATCGGCTGGATGACGTCCATGACCGACATCACCGAGCCCAAGCGCATCCGCGAGGCGCTGACGGCCGCCCACGAACGCTTCATGACCGTGCTGGAAGGCCTGGACGACGCCATCTCGGTCACGGCCGACACGCACGACGGGCTGGAACTGCTGTTCGCCAACCGCACCTACCGTCGCGTGTTCGGCGCCCAGACGGGTGGCCACGACGAACTGCTGGCCGGCCGCCGCGGCCGCTTCACGGACGAATCCGTCGAAGTCTTCGCGCCGTCGGTGCAGCGCTGGTTTGAAGTCCATCACCGCATGCTGGCCTGGACCGACGGGCGCCGCGTGCGCATGCAGGTGGCGCGCGACATCACCGAGCGCCGCGGCCACGAAGAGGCCTCCCGCGTGCAGCAGGAAAAGATCCAGCTCACCAGCCGCCTGACCACGATGGGCGAGATGGCGTCGTCGCTGGCGCACGAACTGAACCAGCCGCTGACTGCCATCGCCAACTACAGCATGGGCGCCGTGGCCCTGGTCAAGGCCGGTCACACCAGCCCGAACATGCTGTTGCCCGCCCTGGAAAAGGCCGCCTCGCAGGCCGAGCGCGCCGGCAAGATCATCAGCCGCATCCGCGAATTCGTGAAGCGCAGCGAGCCGCGCCGCCAGCGCGTGGCCATCGGCCGCATTGTCGACAACGCCATCGGTTTTGCCGAAATCGACGCCCGCAAGCGCCGCATCCGCATCGACAGCTTCGTGCCCTCGAACGCGCCCGACGTGCTGGCCGACCCGATCCTGATCGAACAGGTCCTGCTGAATCTGCTCAAGAACGGCCTGGAAGCCATGGAAAAGAGCGAGTCCGACGAGCTCAAGGTGGCCGTGATCCTGCACGAACAGCACATCGAGGTCGCCGTGGTCGACCGCGGCCATGGCCTGGCCGAGCCGGAGCGCCTGTTCGAACCCTTCTTCAGCACCAAGACCCAGGGCCTGGGCATGGGGCTGAATATCTGCCGTACCATTATCGAATCGCACCACGGCCGCCTTTGGGCGGACCCCAATCCCGCCGGCGGTACTATTTTCCGCTTTACCCTGCCCTGCGCTGCGTCTCAGACGCAGGCTCAGAATGATCAGTCCGAGGAGTTGCACGCATGAACA
The DNA here is from genome assembly GCF_016428805.1 of Achromobacter sp. ASV32. GTDB lineage: Bacteria > Pseudomonadota > Gammaproteobacteria > Burkholderiales > Burkholderiaceae_B > Achromobacter. The sequence continues at coordinate 18,901 of NZ_JAELTJ010000019.1, read as the reverse complement.
CGCCCCACCTGTCGAGCACGGTATTCATTGTTGATGACGACGAAGCGGTCCGCGATTCGCTGCGCTGGCTATTGGAAGCCAACGGCTACCGCGTCCGCGCCTATGCCAGCGGCGAGTCCTTCCTGGAAGACTACGACGCCAGCCAGATCGGGGTGCTGATCGCCGACGTGCGCATGCCCGGCATGAGCGGCCTGGAACTGCAAGAGCAGCTCATCGCCCGCAATGCCCCGCTGCCCATCGTCTTCATCACCGGCCACGGCGACGTGCCCATGGCCGTGTCCACCATGAAGAAAGGCGCCGTCGACTTCCTCGAAAAGCCGTTCAACGAATCCGATTTGCGCGAAATCGTGGCGCGCATGCTGGAGCAGGCCACGCAGCGCGTGAGCAAGCACCAGGCTCAGAAAGACCACGAAGCCATGCTGGCGCGCCTGACCGCGCGCGAACAGCAGGTGCTCGAGCGCATCGTCGCCGGCCGCTTGAACAAGCAGATCGCCGACGACCTGGGCATCAGCATCAAGACCGTCGAGGCGCACCGCGCCAACATCATGGAAAAACTTGAAGTGACCACCGTTGCCGATTTGATGAAAGTGGCTCTGGCCAAGCCGGAGGCGCATGCATGAGCCGCCGGGCCATTCCCAAGGCGAATACCGAAGCGCTACGCGCGGAGGCTGCCAAATGACCGCTAGGATTATCGACGGCGTGGCATTGTCGCTGCGCATTCGCGAAGAAGTCGCCCAACGCGTCGCCGCCCTGGCGGCCAAGGGCACGCGCCCGGGCCTGGCCGTGGTGCTGGTCGGCGAAGACCCGGCATCGCAGGTCTACGTGCGCAACAAGGTCGCCGCCTGCGAAAAGGCCGGACTGCATTCCGTCAAGGAACAGTACCCCGCCGACATGACCGAGGCCGACCTGCTGGCCCGCATCGACACGCTGAACCGCGATCCGTCCATTCACGGCATCCTGGTGCAGTTGCCGCTGCCCAAGCACATGGACGCCCACAAGGTCATCGAAGCCATCGCGGCCGAAAAGGACGTGGACGGTTTCCACGTCAGCAATGCCGGCCTGCTCATGACCGGCCAGCCGCTGTTCCGTCCCTGCACGCCCTACGGCGTGATGAAGATGCTGGAATCCGAAGGCGTGGCCCTGCGCGGCGCCGAAGCGGTGATCGTGGGCGCCAGCAACATCGTCGGCAAGCCCATGGCCATGCTGCTGCTGGCCGCTGGCGCCACCATCACGATCTGCAACTCCAAGACGCGTGACCTGGCGGCCCAGACCCGCCGCGCCGACGTCCTGGTGGTGGCCACCGGCAAGCCCGGCATGATCGACGGCTCGATGATCAAGCCCGGCGCCGTCGTCATCGACGTCGGTATCAACCGTGGCGCCGACGGCAAGCTGTGCGGCGACGTGGACTTCGCTTCCGCCAGCCAGGTGGCCGGCGCCATCACGCCCGTCCCGGGCGGCGTGGGCCCCATGACCATCGCCATGCTGCTGGTCAACACCGTCGAAGCGGCGGAACGGGCTGCCGCCTGAAGCCGGTCCGCCCGGCCTGGCCGACCCTGATGGGTTTGCCCCGCGCCCTTCCGGGGGCCAAGGGGCAAACCCATCGTCGTCTCCGGGCCCGGCTTGCGCGTACCGCCCTTGCTTTTCGGGCGCCCCGCCCCAATCTGACCCTTATGCCTGCCGGCGCCGTCGCGTGCTGCCCGCCCCTCTTACGCAATTGGTAACGCCATGACCCAGAATCCCCTGCTCGCCCCCGTCTCCGAACTGGTCGACTACCAGGCGGTCAAGCCCGCTCACGTGGTGCCGGCCATCGAAGAACTCCTGGGCATCGCCCGCCAGGCCGTGGACCGCGCCGCCGATCCGGCGCTGGCGGCCACCTGGGAAGCGGTGGTCGAGCCGCTGGATACCGCGTCGGAACGCCTGTGGCGCGCCTGGTCCGTGGCCGGCCACCTGAATGCCGTGGTCAACACGCCCGAATTGCGCGAGGCCTACAACGCCGCCCTGCCCCTGGTGACCGAGTTTTCCACCTGGGTCGGCCTGCACGAAGGCCTGTACCAGCAGTATCAGCGCCTGGCCGCCGCCCCCGATTTCGCATCCTGGACGCCGGTTCGCCGCCGCATCGTGGAAATGGCCCTGCGCGACTTCCGCCTGAGCGGCGTCGAACTGCGCGGCGCCGACCGCGAGCGCTACGCCGCCATTTCCGACCGCGAGGCCCAGGCCTCGCAGAAATTCTCCGAGAACGTGCTGGACGCGATCGACGCCTGGTCGCTCGTGGTCGAAGACCAAGCCCGCCTGGCCGGCATTCCGGCCGACGTCCAAAGCGCCGCCCGCGCCGCCGCCGAGGAAGACGGCAAACCCGGCTGGAAACTGACGCTGAAGATGCCGTGCTACCTGCCGGTGATGCAATACGCGCAAGACCGCTCGTTGCGCGAAGCCCTGTACCGCGGCTATGGCACGGTGGCATCCGAACAGGGCGAAGCCCGGTTCGACAATTCCCCGCTGATCGAAGAGCTGCTGGCGCTGCGCGCCGAGGAATCGAACCTGCTGGGCCTGGGCACCTTCGCCGCGTTGCGGCTGCAGACCCGCATGGCGCGCGACGCCCGCGAAGTCACCGACTTCCTGCGCGACCTGGCCAAGCGCGCCAAACCCTATGCCCAGCGCGACCTGGCTGAACTGAAGGCCTTCGCCGCCGCCGAACTGGGCCTGGCCGAACTGCAACCCTGGGACGTGGCCTATGCGTCCGAGCGCCTGCGCGAATCGCGCTACGCCTACTCGGAAGACGAGGTCAAACAGTACTTCACCGAGCCGCGTGTACTGGCCGGCCTGTTCGAGGTCATCGAAACCCTGTTCGACGTGCGCCTGGCCGAAACGCCGGTGTCGTCCTGGCATGCTGATGTGCGCGGCGTGCGGGTCGAAAGCCCCAAGGGCGATCTGATCGGCTATCTGTACCTGGACCTGTATGCGCGTTCGGGCAAGCAAAGCGGCGCCTGGGTCGACAGCGAGCGCACCCGCCGCGTGGTGGCCGGCCGCGTGCAGACGCCGATCGCCTACCTGACCTGCAATTTCTCGCGCCCCAATGGCGAGCGCGCCGCCGTGCTGACGCACGATGACGTCATCACCCTGTTCCACGAAACCGGCCACGCCTTGCACGCCCTGCTGTCCGAAGTGGACGAGCCCGGCGCCGCCGCCTTCGCCAGCGTCGAATGGGATGCCATCGAACTGCCCTCGCAGTTCATGGAGAACTTCTGCTGGGAGTGGGCGGTGGTGCAGAAGCTGTCGGCCCACGTCGATACCGGCGAGGCCTTGCCGCGCGCGCTCTACGACCGCCTGGTCGCCGCCCGCAACTACCAGAGCGGCATGCAGACCGTGCGCCAGATCGAATTCGCGCTGTTCGACATGCTGATGCACGACCGCGCCAAGGGCGCCTCCATCGACGAGGTGCTGGCCCTGCTGCAGCAAGTGCGCGCCGAAGTCGCGGTGCTGTTCCCGCCGGCCTGGCACCGCCTGCCGCACGCCTTCTCGCATCTGTTTGCCGGCGGCTACGGCGCCGGCTACTACAGCTACAAGTGGGCGGAAGTGCTGTCGGCCGACGCCTACGAAGCCTTCGAGGAAGCCGCTGCGAAACAGGCGGGCAATGCCCTGGGCACGCTGGATCCGGCCACCGGCGCGCGTTTCCGCCGCGAGGTCCTGGCCGTGGGCGGTTCGCGCCCCGCCGCCGAATCGTTCGCCGCCTTCCGCGGCCGCGCGCCGCGCATCGACGCGCTGCTGCGTCACAGCGGCATGAACCCGGCCTGACACGTCCCGCGCCCGCGTACCGACGGCCCGCCCTGCGCGGGCCGTTTTTCATGGCGCCCCGCGAGCGCGCGGGCGTCCAGGCGCCGTTACGCCCGCCCTCTAGCGTCCGTCTGGCCGGCGCGCGGAGATCACCAGCCAGCGTCCATGCACCGCAGGATCAGATCCCGCCTGCCGCCAGAAATGACGGCTGGCCTCGTCCTGGGCGCGGTTGTGACGGGTCTGGCAATGACGGCGCGTCGGCCATGCAACCAACCGGTCGAACCAGGGCCCCTGCCCGACCTCGACCACATTGTGCAGGGTGATGTCGGCAAAGCCATGACCCGCCAGCAGCAGATGCAGTTGCGCAAACCCCCAGGGCAGCGGCAGCCCGTCCGCGGCGCTGCCGGACGGGCAGGTCGGCGTCAAGGGATCGGCCTGGAACCCGCGCTTGAGCGCCCGCAATCGGGCGCGCACGCTTGCCGGATTCGGCGCGGTCAGCACCAGCGTGCCGCCGGGGCGCAGCGCGTGCTGGAACGCCTGCACCAGCAGGCCAGGATTGGCCGCCTGATGAATGGCTTCGCTGCAGACCACGGCGTCATACGGCGCGGCCACGGGCAGCGGCGACTCCAGGTCGTGCACAGTCAGGCGGCGATAGCCGTTGGCCTGCCCGTGCAACGCGGCCGGACCGATGCCGTCCACCACGACATCCCGGCCCGTGGCCGGACGCGCCATGTCTCCCAGCCAGCCGCGGTGGCAGGGCGCGTCCAGCACGCTGTCGGCCCGGCGGCTGCGCAGGATGTCCAGCACCACGGGGTAATACGGAAAATAGGGATAGCCCAGCGCATGGGCAGCTGCGGTATGCATGGTGACGCCTCGCCGGTTCGGTTGCTGACAAGGCCCTGAATGTAGACCCGGCCGCGTGCCGCGGGGGCCGTTTTGCCTGATATCCAACAATATTCCGACAAAGCTTCACAACTGCCGGCGGCCACAGCGGCCCGACGCGCGCGCCGTCGCTTGCGTCCCGTCTTGCGCCAGGACAAACGCAGGGCAGCCGGGCAAGGCTGCCGGCCTGCCCTCAACGGGTAGAATCGTCGGGTTTATCCCCCAACCGGCGATGGAACTCATGCGACACCTGATCACCGGCCGCGCCTGGCGCGGCCTGCTGCTGGCCCTTTGCGTGCTGCTTGCCGCCTGCGGCGACCGCAATGTCGACTGGACGCTCTACAACGTCCGTGGCCACCTGCCCGACCTGAAGTTCTCGTTGCCGGGCGCCGGCGGCAAGACGGTCACCAGCGATGACCTGAAAGGCAAGACGGTGCTGCTGTTCTTCGGCTATGCCAGTTGCCCGGACATCTGCCCCACGACCATGGCGCAGTTGACGGCGGTGCTGCAGAACCTGGGCGACAAGGCCCGCGACGTGCGCATCCTGTTCGTCAGCGTGGACCCGCACCGCGACACGCCCGACATCCTGCAAGCCTACGTCAACGCCTTCAACAACAACGCCATCGGCGTGACGGGCAATGAAAAGCAGGTGGCCGACCTGGCGCGCCGCTACCGCGTGGCCTACCAGATCGAGAAACCCAAACCGGGCGACGACGCCGACCAGTACGAGGTGACCCATAGCCGCGGCGTGTATATTTTCGACAAAGAAGGCCACGCCCGGCTGCTGGCATCGGACACCGACAGCATCGAAACGCTGACCAAGGATCTGCGCCAGCTGATCGACCTCACCTCCTGACGATGACGCCGTGAAGGCGATGCCGCGCAGTGCAGCGCAGCATGTTGCAGGCATGCGCCACATACCAGTTGTTACAGCCCCTGCGTCGCGCGCATGAGTAATATCAGGACGCATCGCCCCTTTACCCAAGCAAGGAGTAAGCGCATGAGCATCATCATCATGATCATCGTCGGGTTCATCGTGGGCTTGATTGCCCGCGCAATCATGCCCGGAGACCAGAACATGGGGATCATCATGACCACCATCCTGGGCATCATCGGCGCCGTGGTGGCCGGATTCCTGGGCCAGCACCTGGGCTGGTACGCCCCGGGCGAACCGGCAGGCTGGATCGGTTCGGTCGTCGGCGCGATCATCGTGCTGTTCGTCGTCGGCCTCATTACCAAGAAACGCGGCTGACGCGCCAGGCGCACGCCTCATCAAGCAAAGCGGGCCGATCTTACGATCGGCCCGCTTTTTTTTGCTGCCGCACCCAGACGCCCGGCGTCCTGGCGCGACATGTTCAGCCGGGTTGCCCCGCGGCGGCCGGTGCGCCGCCCGCCGGCTGCGCGGCCGTGACGGTGCGCTCGGTCCAGCCGCCACCCAGTACCTTGTACAAGGTGACCAGGTTCGACAGGCGCGACAGGCGCGTGTCCACCAGCGTCTGCTGCGCGGTGTAGAGCGACCGCTGCGAATCCAGCACCGTCAGGTAGTCGTCGATACCCTGGCGGAAGCGCTGCTCGGACAGGTCATAGGCGCGCTGGTTGGCGGCCACCAGCAGTTGCTGCGCCTGGATCTGCTCGTCCAGCGTGCCGCGACCGGCCAGCGCGTCGGCCACTTCACGAAAGCCCGTCTGGATGGTCTTTTCGTATTGCGCGACCTGGATGTTCTTCTGCACCTTGGCCAGGTCCAGGCCAGCGAGCAGCGAACCGCCGGCGAAGATCGGCACCGTGATCTGGGGCACGAAGCTCCAGGCACCGGAGCCGCCTTCGAACAGACCGCCCAGGCTGGCGCTGGCCGTGCCCGCGCTGCCGGTCAGGCTGATGGTCGGGAAGAACGCGGCGCGCGCCGCGCCGATATTGGCGTTGGCTCCCTTTAACTGGTGCTCGGCCGCGCGAATGTCCGGGCGGCGCGCCAGCAGGTCCGACGGCAGGCCGGCCGGCAAGGCGGTCGGCAGCATGCTGTCGTCCAACTTGACGGCGCTGTCCAGTGCCGCCGACATTTCCGGCGACAACGGCTGGCCCACCAGCAGCACCAGCGCATTGCGGTCCTGCGCGGCCTGGCGCGTGTATTGCGACAGGTTGCGCTGGGCGGTGCGCAGGGATATTTCAGCCTGGCTCAGGTCCAGCGCCGTGGACAGGCCCTGGTCGAAGCTCTGCTTGGTGAGCTTGTACGAGTCGTCCTGGCTCTTGAGCGTGTCGCGGGTCAGGCTCAGCAATTCCTGGTCGGCGCGCAGCGTGAGGTAGGCGTTGGCCACTTCGGCGATCAACGTCAGTTGGGTCGCCGTGCGCGTCTCGTCCAGCGCCAGGTACGATTCCAGCGCCTTGTCGCTCAGGCTGCGGATGCGGCCGAACAGATCCAGTTCCCACGAGGACAGCGCGGCGCCGACCTGGTAGTTGTGGCTGGTGGTGGCCTGCCCGCTGGGCGACAGGTCGGCCGGCGTGCGTTGGGCGGTTTCCTTGCCGGCGATACCGACGCTGGGCAGCAGGTCGGCGCGCTGGATGCGGTATTGGGCCCGGGCGGCTTCGACGTTCAGGGCCGCCACACGCAGGTCGCGGTTGTTGGCCAGCGACTGCTCGATCAACTGCTGCAGCAGCGGATCGGTGAAAAAGTCGCGCCAGCCGATGTCGGCGGCGGCCACGCCGCTACCCGCCACGTCCGCCTTGTAAGACGGCCCCGTCGGATAGGTCGAGGACACCGGCGCATCGGGCCGTTCGTAGGTCGGGGCCAGCGAGCAGCCCGCCAGGGCCGCCGCCAGGGAAACAGACAGCAAGGTTCTCATCTGAAGCTTCATTGCGGTTTTCCTTCGACGGACACGTCCTGCGCATCGTTGGCGCTGGGGTCGTGCTTGTCGCGCCGCGCGCTCATGCGTTCCACCTTGAACAGGCGCAGCATGATCACGAAGAACGCGGGGACGAAGAAGATGGCCAGGAAGGTCGCGGTCAGCATGCCGCCGATCACGCCGGTACCGATGGCGTTCTGGCTGCCCGAACCGGCGCCCGACGAGATCGCGAGCGGCACCACGCCCAGGATGAACGCCAGCGACGTCATCAGGATGGGGCGCAGGCGCTGGCGAGCCGCGTGGATGGCCGATTCGGTCAGGCTGGCGCCGGCCTCATAGTGCTCTTTGGCGAACTCCACGATCAGGATGGCGTTCTTGGCCGCCAGCCCGATGGTCGTCAACAGGCCCACCTGGAAGTACACGTCGTTGGACAGGCCGCGCAACAGCGTCGCCGCCAGGGCCCCGATGATGCCCAGAGGCACCACCAGCATGACCGCGGTCGGGATGCTCCAGCTTTCATACAGCGCCGCCAGGCACAGGAACACCACGATCAGCGAAATCGCGTACAGCGCGGGAGCCTGGGCGCCCGACAACCGTTCCTCGTACGACATGCCGGTCCACTCGAAGCCCACGCCCACCGGCAACTTGCTGGCGATGCGTTCCATTTCGTTCATGGCCGCGCCCGAACTGTAGCCCGGCGCCGCCTGGCCCTGGATGTTGAAGGACGGCACGCCGTTGTAGCGGTTCAGCTTTTGCGGGCCGAAGCTCCAGGTGGCCTTGGCGAACGCCGAGAACGGCACCATGTCGCCGTTGTTGTTGCGCACGTACCATTTGTCCAGGTCGTCGGGCAGCATGCGCGAGGAAGCCTCGCCCTGCGCGAACACCTTCTTGACGCGGCCGCGGTCGATGAAGTCGTTGACGTACGACGACCCCCATGCCGTGGACAGCGTGCTGTTGATGTCCGACACGGCCACGCCCAGCGCACGCGCCTTTTCGCGGTCGATGTCCAGCTGGTACTGCGGCGCGTCTTCGATGCCGTTGGGGCGCACGCCCTGCAGGATCTTGCTTTGCGCGGCCTCACCCAGCAACTGGTTACGCGCGGCCAGCAGCTTTTCGTGGCCCACGCCGGCGCGGTCCATCAGCTGGAAGTCGAAACCGTCGACGTTGCCCAGTTCCATCACCGAAGGCGGCGGCACCACGAACAGCTGGGCGTCGCGCTGGGTCTTGCGGAAGTGGGCGTTGGCGCGCGCCGCCACGGCGGCCGCCTTCAACTTGGCATCGCCGCGCTCTTCCCAGTCGCGCAGCTTGATGAACAGGATCGAGGCGTTCTGGCCGCGGCCGCCGAAGTTAAAGCCATTGACGGCGAACACGGAGGTGACGGCGTCCTTTTCCTCGGTCAGGAGGTAGTTGGTGGCTTCGTCGATGACGGCCTTGGTGCGCTCGGCGGTGGCGCCGGCCGGGGTCTGGATCTGGGCAAACAGAATGCCCTGGTCTTCGCCTGGCAGGAACGCGGTCGGGATGCGGGTGAACATCCAGCCCATCGCGATGACGATGGCCAGGTACACCACCATCAGGCGCTTGGTGCGGCCCAGGCCACGCGCCACGGTGTTGGCGTAACCGTTGCTGCTACGCTCGAACGTGCGATTGAACCAGCCGAAAAAGCCGCGCTTGGCGCCGTGATGGCCCTTGGGAATGGGCTTGAGCAACGTGGCGCACAATGCCGGCGTGAAGACGATGGCCACGATCACCGACAACACCATCGAGGACACGATGGTGATGGAGAACTGGCGATAGATCACACCGGTGGAACCGCCGAAGAACGCCATCGGGATGAACACGGCCGCCAGCACCATGGCGATACCGATCAGCGCGCCGGTGATCTGGCTCATGGACTTGCGCGTGGCCTGCTTGGGGGTCAGGCCCTCTTCGGCCATCACCCGCTCCACGTTTTCCACCACCACGATGGCATCGTCCACCAGCAGGCCGATGGCCAGCACCATGCCGAACATGGTCAGGGTGTTGATGGAATAGCCGAACGCGGCCAACACGCCAAACGTACCCAGCAGCACCACCGGCACGGCCAGCGTCGGGATCAGCGTGGCACGGAAATTCTGCAGGAACAGGTACATCACCAGGAAGACCAGGATGATGGCTTCCACCAGCGTCTTGAACACTTCTTCGATCGACAGGCTGACGAACGGCGTCGTGTCGTACGGATAGACGACGTCCATGCCCGGCGGGAAGTAAGGCTTCAGGTTGTTGATGGTGTCGCGCACCGCCTGCGCCGTATCCAGCGCGTTGGCGCCCGGGGCCAGCTTGATCGCCAGGCCCGAGGCGGGCTTGCCGTTGTAATAGCTGTCGATCGCGTAGGTCTGGCCGCCCAGCTCGATGCGGGCGACGTTGGCCAGGCGCACCTGGGAACCATCAGGGTTGACCTTGAGCAGGATACGGCCGAAGTCTTCCGGCTTTTCCAGACGCGACGGGCCGATGATGGTGGCGTTCAGCTGCTGGCCGCGCACGGCGGGCAGGCCGCCGAGCTGGCCGGACGAGACCTGGACGTTCTGCTCTTTGATGGCGTTGACCACATCGACCGTGGTCAGGCCGTAGTTCACCAGTTTGGCCGGATCCAGCCAGATGCGCATCGCGTACTGCGAGCCGAACAGCTGGAAGTCGCCCACGCCCTCGGTACGGCTGATGGGGTCCTGAACATACGAGGCGACGTAGTCGGCCAGGTCGTCCTTGGTCATCGTGCCGTCGGTGGACACGAAGCCCGCCACGATCAGGAAGTTCTTGGTGGCCTTGGTGACGCGGATGCCCTGCTGCTGCACTTCCTGCGGCAAGAGCGGTTGCGCCAGCGACAGCTTGTTCTGCACCTGCACCTGGGCGGTGTCGGGGTTGGTGCCCTGGCGGAACGTCAGCGTGATGGACATGCTGCCGTCGGAGTTGCTTTCCGAGGAAATGTACTCCAGGCCGTCAAGGCCGTTCATCTGCTGCTCGATCACCTGCACCACGGTGTCCTGCACGGTCTGCGCGGACGCGCCCGGGTAGGTCACCGCGATGCCGATGGCCGGCGGCGCGATATTGGGATACTGCGAAACCGGCAGTTTCAGGATGGACAACGCGCCGGCCATCATCAGCACGATCGCGATCACCCATGCGAAAACCGGTCTTTCGATAAAAAACTTTGCCATGCAAGGCTCCCTGACTACTGCTTGGCCGCTGCGGCGCCGGCTTGCGGCTGCTGCGACGACTTGGCGCCGGCTTCGGTGGCGACCACCTCAACGCCCGGACGCACCATCTGCACGCCTTCCACGATGACCTTGTCGCCGGCCTTCAGGCCGTCGGTGACCAGCCACTGGTCGCCGATGGCGCGGTCCGTCTTGAGTTCACGCAATTCGACTTTGTTCTCGGCATTGACCACCAGGGCCGTGGGCAGGCCACGCTGGTTGCGCGTCACGCCGCGCTGCGGCACCAGCAGGCCATCGGCCGCCACGCCATCGACCAGGCGGGCACGCACGAACATGCCCGGCAGCAATCGGCGGTCGGGGTTGGGGAACACGGCGCGCAGCGCGACCGAGCCCGTGCCCTGGTCCACGGTCACTTCCGAGAACTGCAGCTTGCCCTGCTGGTTGTATTGCGTGCCGTCTTCCAGCGTCAGCGTCACCAGGGCGGCCTGCTCGCCTTCGGCCTTTTTCAGTTGGCCGCTGGCCAGCGCGTTCTGCAGGCGCAGCAACTGGACGCTGGACTGGGTCACGTCGACGTAGATCGGATCGATCTGCTGCACCGCGGCCAGCGCCGTGGCCTGGTTGGCCGTGACCAGCGCGCCCTCGGTAACCGACGAACGGCCGATGATGCCGTCGATCGGCGACAGCACCTTGGTGTAGACCAGGTTGATGCGCGCGGTGTCCAGCGCGGCCTTGGCCGACAGGACGTCGGCAACGGCCTGATCACGCGAGGCCACGGCGTTGTCGTAGGTCTGTTGGCTGACGGCGCGCGTGGCGACCAGCGGCTTGTAGCGTTCGGCCAGCAGCGCGGCGGTCTTTTGCTGCGCCTGGGCGCGCGCCAGGGCGGCCTTCTGGCTGTCGAAGCTGGCCTGGTAGAGCGCGGGGTCGATCTGGTAGAGCTGCTGGCCGGCCTTGACCTCGCCGCCTTCGGTGAACAGGCGCTTTTGCACGATACCGTTGACCTGCGGGCGGACCTCAGCCACGCGGAACGGCGAGGTGCGGCCGGGCAATTCGGTGGTCAGGGAAACCGGCTTGGTGGTCAGCGTCACCACCGTCACCTGCGGCTTGCCCGCCTGGGGCGCATCCTGCTTCTTGCCGCAGGCGGCCAACGTCAGAGCCGATGCCGTCAGCGTGACCACCGCCGCGCTGCGCCACATAGCGCTTTTCTTGTTCATAGATTGCATTCCCGATTTCCAACTAAAAAGGTAGCCCTCACGCCCACCCGCCGCGGGCTGTTCGCCCGTTGGGCGGGCCCCGGTCGCCGCGGGCATCGCGGCGGCATCGGCGGCACGTCTCGAACCACGCAATGGTTCGGCTCGTGAGGATTGACAGGGGTGTGTTGCCTTGGACATTAGGCAGGGCTTAGACGCAATGCTGCATTGCAGAAATCGCATTTTGCGTTATCCCGCCCGAGAAACAAAGGGGCATATTGAGAAAACATCATTCCAGATATGGGACAATCCTGAGCACATTCCTGTGCCAGAATCCTCCTCATGAAACGCTTACAAGGCATGGAACTCTTCGTAGAGGTCGCCAAGACGCATAGTTTCAGCCGCGCCGCCGCCACCCTGGGAGTCCCCAAATCCACATTGTCTCGCCAGGTGGCCGAACTGGAACGTTCGGTCGGCCTGCGCCTGCTCAGCCGCACGACCCGCAAGGTCGAGCTGACGGACGCCGGCCGGCTGTACTTCGAACGCTGCCAGCGCATCGTGGCCGAGGCCCAGATCGCCCACGAAGAGCTGCAAAAGCTGGTCGACACGCCGTCGGGGCCTTTGCGGGTGAACATGCCGGCGGACTTCGGCACGGACTTCCTGGCTGAATCGTTCATGGAGTTTTCGCGCCGCTATCCGGACGTCACCTTTTTCCTGGACCTTGCCAATCCCGACCACGCGCAGCGCGTGTTCCAGACCTGCGATATTTCCATCGAGATCGGCGACCTGCCCGACTCGACGCAGATTGCAAGGCTGCTGGGCATGCTGCCGGCCCATCTGTACGCCTCGCGGGAATACCTGGAGAAACATGGTGAACCCCAGCACCCCAGCGACTTGACCCGCCATGAGTGCATCGAGTTCCGCGCCGAAGGCGCCGGCCGGGTGACCCGCTGGCCGCTGAACAGCGGCGACCAGCACATTCAGTTCACGCCGGGCAACCGGTTTTCCGTGAATGGCGTGGCGATGGCCCGGCGCCTGGCGATGCTGGGCGCCGGGATCACCGTGCTGGTCGGCGGCCAGACGGCCGAACAGAAATCCGGCCAATTGCGGCGTGTGCTGCCGGATTGGCAACTGGGCCCATTTCCGGTGTATGCCGTCACGGAAACACGATTGCTGCCCGCCAAGACCCGGATTTTCATCGAGTTCCTGATGGAACGCCTGGGTGGCGACGGGCAGGCGAAGGATACCGCGCCCTTCATGAAATGAAGGCGGTTCGGAAACAGACTGAAAAGTTTTTTGAGACTTGGCCACGCCGCGCACCGATACACACGGCGCGCGGCATACGCGCGCCGCGCCTAGAAGCGTTCGTCGTCGCGCAGATAGCGCCACTGCCCCAGCGGCAGGTCGCCCAGCGACACCCGGCCGATGCGCACGCGCTTGAGCCCCACCACTTTCAGCCCCACCAGTTCGCACATGCGGCGGATCTGGCGCTTCTTGCCTTCGCGCAGCACGAAACGCAACTGGTCGTGGTTCTGCCACCGCACTTGCGCGGGCTTGAGCGCCTTGCCGTCCAGCGACAGGCCGTGGTTGAGCAGCGCCAGGCCGTTGTCGGACAGGTCGCCCTGCACCCGCACCAGGTATTCCTTGTCGACGCTGGAGTCCTCGCCGATCAGGTGCTTGGCGATGCGGCCGTCCTGCGTCAGCACCAGCAGGCCCTGCGAATCGATATCCAGCCGCCCGGCCACGGCCAGGCCGTCCAGGTGACCGCGCTCGAAGCGCTGCGGGCTGCGGCAGCCGGCAAAGCGCAAGCGCGCGTCGATCAGGGCGACGGCCGGCGTGTAGCCCTTTTCGGCCTGGCCCGACACGTAGCCCACCGGCTTGTTGATCAGGATGGTGACGCGCGAGGTCTGGCGCGCCTGCGCCGCGCGCTCCAGCGTGATGACCTGGTCGGGAAAGGCCTTGGCGCCCAGCTCGGACACCACTTCGCCGTCGACCCGGACCCAGCCGCGTTCGATATAGCTGTCGGCCTCGCGGCGCGAACAGAGTCCACGCTCGGACATGAGCTTGGAGATTCGTACTTTTTCCATGGGCGGTATTGTATGCGGAGCCCGGCGCGCGGCCGGCGCCGCGCCGTACCCGGCGCCCCTGCGGCAATCGGCCACAGGGCGCGAAGGCAAATCCGCCCGCGGCCCTTGGCATAATACGCAGCCATGATGAATCTAGCCGTAGCACATCACCCTCCCCTGGCAACGGGCTGGCTGGCCAGCGCCCCGCCCGTGCTGACCCTGGCCCAGCGCCATTGGCTGTTCCGTCCCGGCGCGCTGACCGCCGGCCTGCGCCAGGTCGGCCAGGTGCGCCTGCGCGTGCTGGCCGAATACGCCGACGGCGCCCCCGCCGACGAAGCCCGCGCCATGCGCATCGCCCCCGGCTCGCCCGTGTGGGTGCGCGAGGTGCTGATGTCGGTGAACGGCGTGGACAGCGTGCCCGCGCGCAGCCTGACGCCGCTGCGCGCCTCGCACGGGGCCTGGCAAGGCATGCGCCGCCTGTTGACGCGGCCGCTGGCAGACATGCTGTATCACGACAGCACCGTCATCCGTTCGCCGTTTGCCTGCCGCCGCCTGGCCTGGCCCGTGCCCTTTCACGCCACCGCCACCACCGCCCTGGCGCAAGGCGGACGGCCGCAGGACGCGGACCGCGTCTGGGCCCGGCGCTCGGTGTTCTGGCGCCAGGGCCAGCCGCTGCTGGTGGCCGAATGCTTCCTGCCGGGGTTCTGGGAGCAGGTGGCGGGCCGCCAGGCGCCGCCCCTGGTGCCGCACCAGCGCACCCCGCGCTGATCCCCGCGCCGCGCGCCCCTGCCGCACCGGCTCAGGCCTGCGCGGGCCGCGGCCGGGTATCGACCGCCAGGCACAGCAGGGCCGTCAGCAGCGCCAGGCCCACGTGGCCGATGTACAGCGGATCGAAATCCGCATGACTCAGCGAGCCCTTGCCCAACAACAGCACCGTCAGCGCCACGCCCAGCACGGCACCGATCTGCCGCGTGGCCTGGTTGACGGCGCTGCCCACCGCGTAATGCTGCGGCGGCAGCCGGTTGACCGCGGCGCCGGCCAGCGACGGCAGCACCATGCCCACGCCCAGGCCGCTCAGCATCAGGCCCGGCAGCCATGCAGTCAGATAGGCAGGCTCGGCCCCCGGCACCAGCAGGAACCACAACCCGCTGGCCGCGTACACCAGCGATCCGCCCACCAGGAAAGGCCGGTGTCCCAGACGCGTGGCCAGCTTGCCCGTGATGATGGCGGTGGGCATCACCAGCAGCGGGCCGGGCGTGACCGCCAGGCCGGCCCGCGGCAGGCTGTAGTGCCAGACGCCCGTCATGTAGAAGAAGAACGCAAAGAACATCATCGCGAACGCAATGCCGAAGCTGAGCGTGGCCAGGTTCACGTAGCGATAGGTGCGATGCTTGAACAGCGCCAGATCCACTAAAGGATGCGGCGTGGTGCGGGCCCAGCCCACGAAGGCGGCCAGCGCCATCAGCCCCAGGGCCGCCACCAGCCACAGTTCGCCGCGCGTCCAGGTGGGCGATTCGGACTGCACGATGGACAGCGCCACGGCGCCTACGCCCACCACCAGCAGCGCCATGCCCACGCCGTCAACGCGGCGACGCGCTTCGGGCCGCACCGATTCCACCAGCCGGCTGGCGCCGAACCACAGCGACAACGCGCCCAGCGGCAAGTTGATGTAGAACGCCCAGGGCCAGCCTGCCGCATCCACGACGAATGCGCCCAGGCTCGGACCCACGGCCGCGGCCAAGGCGGCCACGGCCCCCCACAGGCTCACCGCCACCGAACGCTGGGACGCCGGAAACGCGGCCAGCACGATGGACAACGAGGCGGGCGTCAGCAGCGCTGCGCCAACCGCCTGCGCCACGCGCGCGGCGATCAGCCAACCCACGTTGCCGGCCAGGCCACAGGCCGCCGATGCGGCCAGGAACAGCAGCACGCCGACCATGAACATGCGCTTGCGGCCGTGCGTGTCGGCCAGACCGCCCGAGGGGATCAGCATCGCCGCATAGATCACCGTGTAGCCGTTGAGCACCCACGACATGTCGGCGGCGGAAGCCTCGGGAAAGCCGGCGCGCATGGCGCTGAACGCGGCGTACAGCATGGTCGCGTCCAGCGACACCAGGAAGACGGCAACGCTGGCGATCCAGAAGATGGGCCAGGGAGAAGCGGCCGCGTGCGGCGCGACGGCGGAATGGGCCGCCGTGGAAGTTGCGGGGGTGGACATGAGGGTCGGGCTCGGGAGGCTATGGGAAGAAATCGGGCGAGAGGGCAAAGTCGGACGCAGGCAAGCTGCCGGTTGGCCGCGCCCTCAGGCTTGCAGATAAGAGGCCTGCTCGGCGGACAAGCCTTGCTTGACCTGGCGGGTCAGCGCGTCGGCCAGCACTTCTTTCGCCCCGGCCTCGAGCGCGTCGAACGCCTGCTTGACCACCTCATCGGGGCTGAGCTTGGGGGCGTCCAGTTCGCGGGTCAGGTCGGTGTCCACAAAGCCCATGTGCAGCGCCAGCACCTGGGTGCCCTGCTCGCGCAGTTCGTGGCGCAGGCCGTTGGTCAGGGCCCAGGCGGCCGACTTGCTCATGCCGTACACGCCCAGGCTCGGCCGGTTGATCCAGCTGGCAATGGACAGCACATTGAGCAGCGCGCCACCGCCGTTGGCGGCCAGCGCCGGCGCGAAGGCCTGCGCCACTCGCAGCGAGCCGATCAGGTTGGTCTCCAGGTGGCGGCGGGCCGATGCGATGCTGTCCTTGGCCAGGAAACCGCCAAAGTCCGCAATGCCGGCGTTGTTGATGACCAGCGTCACGTCCCGCGCCCGTTCGGCCGCGGCGGCCACGTCGTCGTCGCGGGTAACGTCCAGCTTGATCGCCTCGACGCCGGGCAGCGTGACGCTGGCGGGATCACGGGCGCCGGCATAGACCTTGCGGGCGCCGCGGGCCAGGGCCTCGCGGGCAAAGGCCAGGCCGATGCCGCGGTTGGCGCCGGTGATCAATACGGTTGCGTTCTTCAATTGCATGATGGGTTCCTTCGGGTTCCAGTTCGTCGCGATGGCCGTGGCAGGGCCGGTTATGTAAATATGATGATCATCATATTAAAGAGGATTAAAAAGGCCGCGGACGGCGGCCAGGGCTGGCGGGTATCAATGGGAAGCGGGCGTACCTTCGGTGTCGTATTGATCCAGGATGGACTTGCGGGCCGCGGCCAGCATGGCCCTGCCCTCTGCGTTGTCGCCCAGGGCGCGGGCCAGTTGCATGGCGCCCACCAGATTGGCGGTGACCGCCATGGCCACATGCTCGCCCGCATCGGCCGGCAGCGTCTGCCGCACGGCCCTGACCAGCCCTTGCACCCGGCTGGCGGCGATCTCGCGCACCTGCGGCGACTGGCGCGGCATTTCCGAGGCCAGGGCCGCTATGGGACACCCGATTTCGCAGTTGGCCAGCATTTTCTCGGACAGGTAGCTTTCGACCATGGCGCGCAGCGGACTGGCCCCTTCGGCCTGCCGCCGCGCCATGGCTTGCGCCATGCGGCTGGCGCCGTCGCGGCCGGCGTGGTCCATCGCCGCGGCCAGCATGGCATCACGCGACGGGAAATGGGCGTAGAACCCGCCGTGGGTCAGCCCGGCTTCCTTCATGACGTCGGCCACGCCCACGCCGGCATACCCTTCACGCCGGATCGCGCGCGCGGCCGCTTCCACGATGCGCTCGTGGGATAGCACTTTGCGAGAGGCAGGGCCGGCCATGATCGGGACTCCTGAAATATGATGGTCGTAATATAAATCCGCTTTGCGAATTTTGCACGTTCTTTTTGTTGCGGCGCAGTATTTTTCCCGTCAGGCGTATGCCGCCCCGGAAGGGGGACGGGTCAGCGCCAGACTTCGGGTTCGATGCTGACTTCGCCTTTGTCGGCCGAGAAATACACCACGCCGTCGGAGATATTGGCGTTCAGCTGCATGGTGCGTTCGGCCAGCTTGGCCAGCGCGCGGGTCTGGTCCGAGGGCAGATTGACGACCTTGAGATTGCGGGTGCGTTCGAGCTTGTTGCGCACGCCGTCCCACCAGATCTTGCTGGCCGAACCGCCGTAGCAATACACGATGACTTCGTCGGCGCGGCCACAGGCGCGCAGGATGCGGCGTTCTTCGGGTTGGCCCACTTCGATCCACAGCTTGATCGCGCCGGTCAGGTCCTTGACCCACAGGTCGGGTTCGTCGGTGTCGCTCAGGCCCTTGGTGAAGGCCAGTTCTTCCTGCGCATGCAGCGCATACGCGACCAGGCGCACCATCATGCGCTCGTCGGTTTCGGACGGGTGGCGGGCAACCGTCAGCGAGTGACTGCCGTAGTAGTGCCGATCCGTGTCGGCGACATTGAGCTCGGCCTTGTAGATGGTGGCGCGCAGGGCCATGGCGAAAAATCCGTTGAGAAAGCAAATTGCTGAAGGCCGCCATGATACCGCCTGCACGCCCGGCGCTACACTGGCGGCCTCGGCCAGCCCGCCGCCGGCCTTCCCCTGCGCGGGCTCACCGCCCGCCTCCCGTTACGGCAGACCTCCATGACCGCCACCGCCGCCCTGCTCGCCTTCACCCTGGCCGCCGCCATCCTGACCATCACGCCCGGACTGGACACCGCCCTGGTGCTGCGCACCGCCGCGGTCGAAGGCGGCCGCCGCGCCTTCATGGCGGGACTGGGCATCTGCGCGGGCTGCCTGCTGTGGGGCGCCATCGCCGCCCTGGGCCTGGGTTCGCTGCTGGCGGTATCGACGCTGGCCTATGACGTGCTGCGCCTGTGCGCAGCGGCGTATCTGTTCTATCTGGGCGCCAGGCTGCTCTGGCGCACCCTGCCGGGCCGCCGCGCGGCCGCCGCGGCAACGGCCGCCGCGGCAACGGCAGCCGCTGCCCCTGTCTCTTATACACATCTCCGAGCCCACGAGACCTAATAAAAAGGGGGGGGGGGGGGGGGGGGGGGGGGGGGGGGGGGGGGGGGGGGGGGGGGGGG
>NZ_JAELTJ010000199.1 GCF_016428805.1 Achromobacter sp. ASV32 | reverse complement strand
CAGGTGTAGAGGAGTGTAGTCGGGTTGTGGGGGCGGCAGGGCCGCTTTCAACCCGGCCGCAGGTCCTGCAGCACCCGGGCCACGATGCGGGGCAGCTCTTCGTCCATGCGGGCCTGGAGCTGCTCGACGGCATCGGCCAGGGCCAGACGCATGGCCTGCTCGACTTCCGCCTGCAGACGGGCGGCCAGGATGGAGGCCGGTGGCGGGGACGCCAAGGTTGCCCCCACAGGCTGCGGCGTCCCGGCCGCCGCCGGAGGCAGATCGGCCGATTCGGTCAGCAAGGGGAAATCGTCCGTATCCGCCGCGTCCGTCAGGAGCGGAAAGTCGTCCGCTTCGGCCACGTCGGTCAGCAGCGGAAAGCTCTCGTCAGGGTACGCCCGCCCGCGGCTGTCCGCCACCTCGGTCAAGACGGGGGTGTCCGGCAGGGACGCCGAGGGCGACAGGGTGGGTTCGGCGCGCTGGGTCAGGGTGGGAATGCCGGGATCGGAGGGGTGGGGCATGAGGGGCTCCCGAGGGTCGAGATGGCGCCGTCCGGAGACGGCGCGCGAGTGCAGGGGGCGGTCAGTTGCCGGCCTGTTGCCGGGACAGGTCGTGGCTTTGCGGCGTATGGCCGGCGCCCACGTAGGTGCGCCAGCGTTGGCGCGCGGCCAGTTTGTCGTCGGGATCGTCCGAGACGATTTCGAGCACGCGCTCGAAAGCGTCGAAGCCCGGCGGGCAGGCATCGTCCAGGTTGAGCAGCCAGGGCAGGGCTGCGTCTTCCTGGGCGGGCGCCTGGATCGCCTGGCGCGGATCGCCGGCGGTCAGGACCACCGGTGTTTCGGTCGCCAGCGGATCGTTGGCCAGCACGTGCGGCACGAAGGACGTGTCGTCGAACGCCCACAGCATGCGGTCGAAGGCGGTCAGCCGCGAGCCTTCCTTACAGTACACCACCAGCCGCTGGCCTGCCAGGTAGCGCTTGCGCACGACCTGGCAGGCCATGCGCAAGCGGTCGGGCGCGCCGAAGGCGAAGTCGATGCGCGTCATGCCGGGTTCCGCGGGGGGAAGATCAAGCCTGATCCAGCAGGAACTGCATCAGCAGCGGCACGGGGCGGCCCGTGGCGCCCTTGTCCTTGCCGCTTTTCCAGGCGGTTCCGGCGATGTCCAGATGGGCCCAGCGGTACGACTTGGTGAAGCGCGACAGGAAGCAGGCGGCGGTGACGGCGCCGGCCGGAGGGCCGCCGATGTTGGCCAGGTCGGCGAAGTTGGACTTGAGCTGTTCCTGGTAGGCGTCGTCCATCGGCATGCGCCAGGCGGTGTCCAGTGCCTGGCGGCCGGCGGCGGTCAGGGCGTCGGACAGCGCGTCATCCTTGGTGAACAGGCCGGTGTTGACGTGGCCCAGGGCCACGACGCAGGCGCCCGTGAGGGTGGCGATGTCGATGACAGCGGACGGCTTGAAGCGTTCGGCATAGGTCAGGGCATCGCACAGCACCAGGCGGCCTTCGGCGTCGGTGTTCAGGATTTCGATGGTCAGGCCGGCCATGCTGGTGACCACGTCGCCCGGCTTGTTGGCCGTGCCGCTCGGCAGGTTCTCGCAGGCCGGAATCAGGCCGACGACGTCCAGGGGCAGCTCAAGTTCGGCCAGGGCGCGGAACGAACCCAGCACGCTGGCCGCGCCACACATGTCGTACTTCATTTCGTCCATCGTGGCGGCGGGCTTGAGCGAGATGCCGCCTGCGTCAAAGGTGATGCCTTTGCCGACCAGCACGATGGGGCCTTGCGCGGCCTTGGCGCCCTTCTTGGCGGGCTTGCCGGCATGGCGCAGCACGATGAAGCGCAGGGCTTCTTCGGAGCCGCGCGCCACCGACAGGAACGAGCCCATGCCCAGGGCCTCGACCTGCTTCTTGTCCAGCACTTCGACCTTGATCGACTTGAATTCGCGGGCCAGCTTCTTGGCGGTGTCACCCAGGTAGGTGGGGGTGCAGATATTGCCCGGCAGATTGCCCAGGGTGCGGGTCAGTTCCATGCCGTTGGCGATGGCGGCGCCTTCGCGCAGGCCCTTCTGGGCCTGGCTGGCGTCGGCGCGTTCGACGATCTGGACGATCTTCCTGAGCTTGGGGCGGGCGTCGCGGTCGGGCTTGCCGAAGCTGGCGTCGTAGTGATACGTGGCGTTGCCGGCTGCGATGGCGGCGCTGCGGGCGCGGGCGATGATGGCCACGTCCGGGATCGGGTTGGCGGCCAGGGTCGACACGCCTTCGGTCAACTGGGCCGACACGCAGGCGGCGGCAAAGGCCTGTTCCGCCGAGGCGTGGGCGCGGGCCGAGTATTCGTCCTGCTTGCCCAGGCCCACCAGGACCACGCGCTGGGCCGATACGCCCGGCAGGGAGCGCAGCACCAGGGTGGCGCCGGCGCGGCCGCGGAACTCGGTCTTGGCGACGGCGCGCACGGCGCCGTTGGAGGCGCGGTCGATGAGGTCGGCGGCGGGGCTCAACACGCCGTCGGCAAAGACTCCGACCGCCAGCGCGGCCGTTTTGACTTGGTGCAGGGAAGCGGTGGTCTGTGTGCTAAATTCCATGAGGGTTTCCCGTGTGCGTCTGTATGATGCGGTCGATTATCCCGCATATTCTCCCATGTCTCTATTCAAACGCTCTGTCGTCAGCGAGATCACCAGTCACGCTGGCGTTGTCTTTTCCACGTTGCTCATCGTATGGCTCAGCGTGCTGCTCGTGCGCCTGCTCGGTGAAGCGGCGGGCGGCAACATCGGGGCGGACGTCGTGCTCGTGCTGGCCGCGCTGTCCACCATCACGGCGCTGCCGACCATTCTGGCGGTCTCGATCTTCATTGCGGTGCTCACCACCGTCACGCGCAACTACCGCGAATCTGAAATGGTCGTGTGGTTCGCCAGCGGCCTGTCGCTGGCGGATTGGCTCAAGCCGGTGCTGCGCGTCGCCATTCCCGTGGCCATCGCAGTGGCGGGCCTGACGCTGGTCGCGGCGCCCTGGGCGTACCGCCAGATCGGCGAATACCACGAACGCTTCGAACAACGCTCGGACCTGTCCAAGGTCACGGCCGGCCAGTTCGCGGAATCCGCGGGCGGCAACCGCGTGTTCTTCGCCGAAGACCCGGCCAAGCCCACCGACGAACTGGGCAACGTGTTCGCCCGTGAGACCGGTCCCGAGTGGCTCAGCGTCCTGACCGCCAGCAGCGCCCACAGCGAAACCTTGCCCAACGGCGACCGCTTCCTCGTGCTGGGCGAAGGCCATCGCTACGACCTGAAGCCGGGCACGCCCGAGATCCGTCTGGTGCATTTCGACAAATACGGGCTGCGTCTGGAAAGCAAAGGCGGCGACGATCCGGTCGCCTCGGCCCGCGCGGCCGCCGAGCGCTCGTCCAAGGCCCGCACCACCCCGCAACTGATGGCCGACAACACCACTAGCAGCTGGTCACAGGTGATGTGGCGCATCTCGCTGCCGCTGGCCGCGCTGAACCTGGCCCTGCTGGCGATTCCGCTGGGCGCGGTGAACCCGCGCCTGGGCCGCTCCGGCGACCTGCTCATCGCCGGCCTGGTGGGCCTGCTGTACATGAACCTGATCAACCTGTCGCGCGCCTGGATCTCCAACGGCAAGCTCAGCTTTGGCGTGGGCACGTTCGCGATCCACATCATCGTGGCCATGTTGACGGCCTTCCTGCTGATGCGCCGTCTGCGCGTCAAGGCGCCCAAGAACAGCTAAGGGCCAGGGCCTGCGCCGCCACCCGGCGCGGGCACCAGGCCGGGGCGCGGGCCCCGGCAGCCCGCTTCAGGGCAGATATTTCATCGTGCCGCGCTTGCCGGCCAGCAGGTCGGCGTTCTTCAGCACCGACTTGCGGATGAATTCCCACAGCACCGTCACGCGCTTGAGCTTGCGCAGGTCTTCGTGGCAGTACATCCAGAACGACCTTGTGATTTCCACTTCATTTTCCAGCACGGGCTTTAGCCGCGGGTCCTGCGCCGCGATGAAGCACGGCAGGATGGCCAGCGACTGGCCCTGCAGCGCCGCGTGGTATTGCGCCACGACGCTGGTGCTGCGCAACACCACCCGGCTGGCGGGCAGCAGGTCTTCCAGGTAGCGCAGGCGTTCGCTGAACAGCAGCTCGTCCACATACCCGATGAAGCTGTGGCCGGCCAGGTCGGCGCGGCTTTCGATGGGCGGGTGACGCGCCAGATAGCCGGGCGTGCCGTAGAGACGCAGGGTGTAGTCGCACAGCTTGCTGCAGACGTACGGCCCGCGCTGCGGGCGTTCGATGGTGATGGCCAGGTCGGCTTCACGCTTGGACAGGCTGACAAAGCGCGGCACCGGCAGGATGTCCAGCGTGATGTGGGGATAGCGGCGCTGGAAATCGGCCGCCAGCGGCGTCAGCACGTAGCTGCCGAAGCCTTCCGTGGCACCGATGCGCAAATGGCCGGACAAAGCTTGGCCGATGCCCGACAGGTTCTCGCGGGCGGTATGCACCGTGCTTTCCATCTGCTCGGCATGGACGAACAGGCGCTGGCCGTCTTCGGTCAGCACGAAGCCGGCGCTGCGTGATTTCTCGAACAGCAGGGTGTCCAGCTCGGTCTCCAGCGCGCGGATGCGCCGCGACACCGTGGTGTGTTCGACCCCGAGTTTGCGCGCCGCGGCGCTCACCCGCTGCGTGCGGGCGACTTCCAGGAAATACCGCAGGCTGTCCCAATCAAGCACGTTGCCGGCCCTTATTCTGGTTGTGCATCGATGCACAAGGAATGTGCATTTCTAGTGTTGCTTGTTGATTTTCACACATCTACACTGGGTCGGCAGGCCCTGGGGGCAATGCTTCTGGAGCCGCAGGCCGCAAAGACGGCCCCATAACGTATAAAACTCAGGAGACAAATCCATGGAATTGCACGTACGCGGGCTGGCCGCAGGCTTGTGTCTGGGCGCAGCGCTAGTCAGTCAGGCACACGCCGCTGACAAGCCGCCGGTGAAGATCGGCATTCTCACGGACATGTCCGGCACCTATGCCGGCATGGGCGGCGCGGGTTCGGTGGCGGCGGCGCAATTGGCGATCGACGACTGCCTGGCCGCCGAGTGCAAGGGCATGAAGATCGAACTGGTTTCGGCCGATAACCAGAACAAGGCTGACGTGGGAGCGGCCAAGGCGCGTGAATGGTTCGATCGCGACGGCGTCACCGCTATCGCCGACCTGACCAATTCCGCCGTGGCGCTGGCGGTGCAGGGCATCGCGCGCGAAAAGAACAAGGTCGTGATGTTCTCGGGCCCGGCCACCACGGCGCTGACCAACAAGGAATGCTCGCCGGTCGGCTTTCACTGGATGTTCGACACCTATTCGCAGTCGGCCGGCGGCGCCAAGGCCACGGTCAAGGCGGGCGGCAAATCCTGGTATTTCATCACTGTGGATTACGCTTTTGGCCACTCGCTCGAAGCGGACACGGCCAAGGCGGTCAAGGCGCTGGGCGGCACGGTCGCCGGCAGTGTGCGTCATCCGCTGAACGCGCCGGACTTCGCCTCGTATCTGCTGCAGGCGCAAAGCTCCAAGGCGCAGGTCGTGGCGCTGGCCAATGGCGGGCAGGACACGGTCAACGCGGTCAAGCAGGCGCGCGAGTTCGGCATCGTGGCCGGCGGCCAGCGCCTGGTGTCGCTGCTGATCTTCCTGTCGGACCTGCGCGCGCTGGGGCTGGAAAGCGCCCAGGGCCTGTCTTACGTGGACGGCTTCTATTGGGACTATGACGACGCGTCGCGCCAGTGGGCCACCCGTTTCGAGAAGGCCTTCCGCGGCCTGAAGCCCACCATGACCCAGGCCGGCGTGTATTCCAGCGTGCTGCACTACCTGCGCTCGGTTGCGGCCTCGGGCAGCACTGACGGCAAGGTGGTGGCCGACAAGATGCG
Source organism: Achromobacter sp. ASV32 (assembly GCF_016428805.1). GTDB lineage: Bacteria > Pseudomonadota > Gammaproteobacteria > Burkholderiales > Burkholderiaceae_B > Achromobacter. The sequence continues at coordinate 1,146 of NZ_JAELTJ010000199.1, read as the reverse complement.
TGAACTGCCCATCAAGGATCCGATCATGCGCAACGCGTCGATCCGCCCCGATGGCCGCGTGATCCACGACATGTACCTGTATGAAGTGAAAAAGCCCGCCGAGTCCAAGGGCGGCTGGGACTATTCCAAGCTGGTGGCCACCATTCCGGCCGCTGAGGCCTTCCAGCCGTTGGCCGATTCGACCTGCCCGCTGGTCCAGAAGTAAGAGGTGTGCGGGGCCATCGGCCCCGCTCGCAACGATTCATGAACGCGGATTCCATCCGCATCGACGAAGCAGTGTGAGGAGCATCAAATGAGTGAAGTCCCCCGCGTTCCGCTATTGATCGGCGGCAAGCTCGTGCAGTCCAAAACCACCGAATGGCGCGACGTGATCAACCCCGCCACCCAGGAGGTCGTCGCCAAGGTGCCCTTCGCCACGCGCGAAGAACTGGACCTGGCCGTCTCCAACGCCAAGGAAGCGTTCAAGACCTGGCGCAACAGCGGGCAGGGCATGCGCATGCGCGTCATGCTCAAGTTCCAGGAACTGCTGCGCGCCAACACCGGCAAACTGGCCGAGATGATCACCCGCGAGCACGGCAAGACCCTGCCGGACGCCGAGGGCGAAGTCGGTCGCGGCCTGGAAGTGGTCGAGCATGCCTGCTCCATCGCCAACTTGCAGCTGGGCGAATACGCCGAGAATGCCGCGTCCGGCATCGACGTCTACACCCTGATCCAGCCGCTGGGCGTATGCGCCGGCATCACGGCGTTCAACTTTCCGGTGATGCTGCCTTGCTTCATGTTCCCGATCGCGGTGGCCTGCGGCAACAGCTTCGTGCTCAAGCCGTCCGAGCAGGATCCGACCGCGTCGCTGTTCCTCGCACAGCTGGCGCTGGAAGCCGGCCTGCCTCCGGGCGTGCTCAATGTGGTGCACGGCGGCCCGGACACGGCCAACGGCCTGTGCGAGCATCCGGACATCAAGGCGGTGTCGTTCATCGGCTCGACCCGCGTCGGCACCGAGATCTACAACCGCGCCTCCGCCGCGGGCAAGCGTTGCCAGTCCATGATGGGCGCCAAGAACCATTGCGTGATCCTGCCGGACGCCGATCCGGAAGTCGCGTTGAACCAGTTGGTGGGCGCCGCCTTTGGCGCAGCCGGCCAGCGCTGCAT
>NZ_JAELTJ010000198.1 GCF_016428805.1 Achromobacter sp. ASV32 | reverse complement strand
CCCCCCCCCCCCCCCCCCCCCCCCCCCCCCCCCCCCCCCCCCCCCCCCCCCCCCCCCCCCCCCCCCCCCCCCCCCCCCCCCCCCCCCCCCCCCCCCCCCCCCCCCCCCCCCCCCCCCCCACCCACCCCCCCCCCCCCCACACCACCACAACCGCATCGTCGTCGGCAGCGTCAGATGTGTATAAGAGACAGGCGCTGAGCGGCGGCGCGGCTGCCGCGGCCGCCGCCGTCGTGGCGCCGCCGTTCCGCCTGTGGCCGGCCTGGGACGAATGGATGGCCGACTACCGCACCGACACGGGCGATCGCCGCCAATTCGGCTTGGGCGAGCGCGTGCAGGTGGACATGAACACCCAGACCAGCATCGCCCTGCGCGCGGAGCAGCCGGGCGCGGTCCGCGTGGAACTGATCGCGGGCGAAGCCGCGTTCGATGGCCAGGCCTCGCCCACCGCCGTCACGGTCATGGCCGGCCCCGGCAGCGCCCAGGCGCGCGGCGCCCGGTTTGAACTGCGCAACCTGGGCGGCACCGTCTGCGTGACCTGCATCGCCGGCAGCGTGCGCGTGGCGCTGCACGGCGGCGCCACCGTGCTGGGACCGAGCCAGCGTCTGTTCTACGACAAGCAGGGGCTGGGGGCCGTGCAACAGATCGACCCCGCGGAAACCTCCGCCTGGCGCCAGGGTTCGCTGGTGTTCCGGCAGGCGCCGCTGGCCGAGGTGGTGACCGAAATCAACCGCTACCGCCGGGGCCGCGTCGTGCTGCTGGACAATCCGGGCCAGGCCAGCGCCTTGAGCGGCCGCTTTGAAATCCGCGATATGGACAAGGTGCTGGTGCAGATCGAAAAAGCGTTCGGCCTGACCGCCACACGCTTGCCGGGCAACGTGGTGTTGCTGAGCTGAAGGTCCGCGCGTGGCGGGTTTGGCCCGCCGATCTCGTCATACTCCTATACAGGCCGGCCGCGCATATCCGCCATCCAGGGCGCATGGCGCGCCCGCGCGATGGGGAGCATGCGTGTCGCGTAAACCGAATATCGGCATCCGGGAACTGAAGGAAAATCTGTCGGCGGTGGTGGACTCGGCATGGGAGCACCCCGTGTCCGTGCACCGCTATGGCTCGCCCTGGGTCTGGATCGTGTCGCACGAGGTCTGGTCCCGCAATACCCGCCGGGTCGAATTCAACCCGGCCGGCCATCCGCTGGCGGCGTTGCGCGACCACGTCGACCGCGCGCTGGCCGCCAGTCAGCCGCGCCTGCACGCGGCCGCCATCCGCGCGCTGCTGCGCATCGAAGCGCCGCCGCTCTTGCGGGCGCTGGTCATCCAACTGCTTTATGGCGTGGAAACCGAGGCCGGCCTGCATGAGCAGATCTCCTGCAACTTGCTGTTCCGCTGGTTCGTCGGCCTGTCGCTGGACCAGGAAATCTGGAGCCCGCAGGAATTCGGCCAGGCCCTGGAACGGGTTCTGGCCAGCGTGGAGCTGGTCGGCATCCTTGCGCGCAGCCTGGATGGCGCGCCGCTCGCGCCCATCGAACAGGCCACCGGGATTGGATTGAACCGCCCCTTGCTGCAAGCCTGGCGCGCCCGGGCGGCAGGGCCGGACTGAGCGCCCGGAACGGCGCGGCGGCGGCCGGTACGCCCCGGCGATGTCCCCGTAAAAAAACCTGGCGGGTTTGCTCCGCTGGAGTCGTCTTGAAGGTACAGGCCGCGCCCTACGCAGCGCGGCCAAACCGGACCGGGGCCTGCCAGGCCCCAAGGAGCGCATGGTGTCGGCAACCGTCAACGTAGGCATGCTCGAACTGGACCGCAAGCTTTCCAAGGTGCTCGATTGCGCCCGGCAGCAACCCGTATCGGTGTCCCGCTACGGCTCGCCTTGGGTCTGGGTCGTGTCGCACGAAACCTGGATCGGCCAGATCCAGCTGACCCGCTATGTGCCGCCGCGCCATCCGCTGGTGGCGCTGCGCGAGCACCTGGACGACACGCTGCGCGCCCACGCCGGCCTGCTGCGCCAGGCCAGCGTGGAATGCGGCCTGACGGTGGACCCGGCGATCCTGTGCCGCACCTATGTCCTGCACATGCTGTATCCGGCGGGCAGCAAACCGTATTTTCACGAGCAGATCGCCTACAACCTGCTGTTTCGCTGGTTCGCGGGGCTGTCCGAGGGCAATGGCTGTGAATGCACGCCGGCCTTCGGCCAGGAGCTGGACGCCATCGCGGCCCACGACGGCATCGTCGCGCTGCTGCGCCAGGCGCTGGACGACGGCCTGCTGACCCCGGCCAATTGGGTCATGCGCAAGCGGGCCGCCCAGCGTCCGGCCGGCACCGGACGGCGCCCGCTTGCGCCCGGCGGCAGGGCTGCCACGGAGAGCCGCCATGGCCTTATGCCTTGAACCGGCGCCGCCCGCGCAACGGCGCCGTGACGAATTCGCGGCAGGCGGCGCCGCACCCGCCTCGCGCTGGCGCGGTCCCAGCCTGAGCGACTTCGTCGCCATGCATTACCCGCGGCTGCTGAACACGCTGCGCGCCCATCTGGGCTGCGCCGACCTGGCCGCCGACAGCCTGCACGACGCCTGGCTGCGCCTGGCCGACGGCCAGGCCGACCCCTGCGCCGCCGTCGTCAATCCCGGCGCCTACGTGTTCCGCATGGTCTGCAATATCGCCATCGACCGGATGCGTGCCGAGCGCCCGCTGCGCGGCGCCTGTCACGATATCGACCTGGAAGAGGTCGAAGACACGGCCCCCGGCCCCCAACGTATCGCGCAGGCGCGTTCGTCCATGCGCGACCTGCTGCGCCTGATCGACACGCTGCCGCGCCAGCAACGCGAGATCTTCATCGGCGTGCGCATCGAGGGCATGCTGCAAAGCGAGGCCGCGGCGCGCTACGGCGTGTCGGGCCGCATCGTGCGGCGCCTCCTGCGCGAGGCCCGCCGCCACGTCGAAAGCCAGGCGGCGCGGTTGCAGGCATGACGCAGCGCGGCTTCACCCTGATCGAGCTGATGGTGGTGCTGGTCATTGTGGGCATCGCCACGGCGGCGCTGGGCCTGTCCATCCGGTCGGACCCGGCGCGCCAGCTGCGCGACGATGCCCAACGCCTGGCCGAGCGCTTCGCCGTGGCGCAAAGCGAGGTGCGCGGCGACGGCCGCGACATCGCCTGGCAGGCCGATGCCGACGGCTATCGTTTCGTGCGCGGCATCTGGACGGACGATGGCGGGGTGCCGGTGCTCGATCCGCTGCGCGTCGAGGACTTCCGGCGCGACAGCGCGCTGCGCCCGCAGCACTGGCAAGCCGGCCCGGTGCGCGTCGCGCCCGCCGGTCCGGTCGTGCTGACGGCCGAATGGTTCGGTCGGCCCTGGCGCCTGACTCTGACCAGCGCCGCCGGCCAAGTCGAAGTGCGCCGCGACGCCAGCGGCCGCTTCCGGGTGCAATAGCATGCCGGCGCAGATCCGCCCGATGCCGCGCCGGCCGCCGCGGCGCCGCGGGCCGGCACAGGGCCGGGCGGCTGGCGGCCAGCAGCCGTATCGGGCCACGCCGGCGGCCATGCCGGGGCGCCAGCGGGGGTTCACGCTGCTGGAGATCCTGATCGCGCTTGCCATCGTCAGCGTCGCCCTGGCCGCCGTCATGCGCACGACCGGCATGCTGACCACCAACAACGGCATCCTGCGCGAACGCGCGCTGGCGCTGCTGTCGGCGCAGAACCGGCTGATCGAACTGCAATTGGCGCCGCCCGCGCTGACCGCCAGCCGCGACCGCGGCGCCTGCCCGCAAGGCGCGCTGAACCTGGTCTGCGAAAGCCGCTACGCCGATGCCCGCCAGGGCGCGCGCGAGGTCACGGTGGAGGTCTATCTGGACGCCCGGCCCGCCTCGCGCCTGGCCACGCTGTCCGGCGTGATCGACACGCAACCCTAGGCCGGCGATGACAGCGAACCGCCTGGCGGCCTGCACGGAGATCGCACCCCGCCGTGGCGCACGCGGTCGTCAGCCGATCGATCCCGTCCTGCGCGATGAGTCCGGCTTCACGCTGATCGAGGTCATCATCGCCATCATGATCATGGCCATCATCAGCCTGATTTCATGGCGCGCGATCGACAGCGTCGCGTTGACCAGCCGCAAGCTTGACCAGCACACCGACGACGCCATGGCCATGCAGCGCGCGTTCGACCAATTCGAGCGCGATATCGCCGCGCGCAGCGTGGTCGACCCGGCCACGCTGCAATCGCTGGCGGCGTCATCGCCGGCCGTGCCAGGCAAGGGCGCGGCGTCGCAGGCATCGCCCGCGAAGGGCGAGGGCGGCCCGGCGCAGTCTGCCGCCTTGGCGGCCGGTCAGGCGGCCGCCGTCGAAGACACCGATCCGCCGGTCGTCCTGCCGCAGCTGCTGCCCGACGCCATCGCCGTGGCCGGCATGAAAACGCCCACGCCGAGCGTCGACATCCTGCGCGGCGCGCCCGGCCAGCCCGACGCCCGCCAACGCGTGATCTGGCAGCGTCGCGGCTACAGCCTGCTGCGCGCCGCCGGCCCGCCCAGCGATGTCTACCCCCTGGCGCCGCCGCCACCGGAAGCGGCCACGCCGGTGCTGGACGATCTGCTGGACTTCAGCCTGCGCGCCTGGGCCCCCGGCCGCGGCTGGGTGGCCTTGCCGGGCCAGGGCGAACAGCCCGCCACGGCACTGGAACTGGTGATCTCGCGCGGCGTGCTGGGGCAGACGCCCATGCGCTATCGCAAGGTCTTCCTGCTGCACTGAACGGCGGATGCCGCCACCCCTTATCCATCAGGAATCCAACGCCATGATCTCGAACCTGCGCATAGACCGCGCTGCCCGGCCCACAGGGCCGGCAGTGGTGAGCCTGGCTGGCGCCGTGGCGTTGGTGTCGGGGCTGGCCTGGTGGGGCTGGCGCCTGGCCGAGCCGCTGCCGCAGCCCCCCGTGGCGCCGGCGACGGCGCCCGCGCAGGGCGACAGCGGCGCCGCCAGCGTCACGGCGTGGCTCTCGCCCGGTCCGGCCAGACTGGACGTGCGCGTGGCCGGCGTGCTGGCGGGCGATGGCCGCGGCGTGGCGGTCCTGTCCATCGATGGCGGGCCGCCCCAAGCCTATGCCATCGGCGACCGGCTGACGCGCTCGGCCCGCCTGGCCGGTATCGACGCCGACGCCTTGATCGTCGAGCACGGTGGCCGCCTGGTCCGGGTGCCGTTGCCGGCGCAGGCCGGCGACAACGGCGAAGGCATCAAGTGGGTGCCTGCCCCCTAGCGACCGCGCCGGTAGCGGCCCGCCCGAGGCGCCCGGGGCAGGTCGCGCCAGCCTATCGCTTACAAGCCCAGTTCCGACAGCCCGGGGTGGTCATCGGGCCGGCGTCCGAGCGGCCAGTGGAACTTGCGGTCGGCTTCCCGGATAGGCAGGTCGTTGATGCAGGCATAGCGATGGATCATCAGCCCATCCTCGCCAAATTCCCAGTTCTCGTTGCCATAGGAGCGGAACCAGTTGCCCGAATCGTCGTGCCATTCGTAGGCATAGCGCACCGCGATGCGGTTGCCGGTAAACGCCCACAGTTCCTTGATCAACCGGTAATCCAGTTCCCTGGCCCATTTGCGTGCCAGGAAGGCGCGCGCCTCATCGCGGTTCTTGACGAATTCGGCGCGGTTGCGCCAATGCGTGTCCAGGCTGTAGGCCTGCGCCACCTTATCGGGGTCGCGGCTGTTCCAGCCGTCTTCGGCCAGCCGGACTTTCTGGATCGCGCTGGCGTGGGTGAAAGGCGGAAGCGGCGGGCGGGTAGGGGAAGTCGAGGTCATCGTGGATACCTTCAGGGGTGGGGAAAGCGGGGCGCGGGCACGGGCGTGGCCAGCAGGGCCTTGGCATGGCGCGCGGCATCGGCCTCAGGCCGCCTCGGGCAACAGCCGCGCCGCGGCGCGCCGGGCGCTGTCGGCGATGGCCGGGTCGCGCGACACCAGGGCCACCGCGATGGCGCCGTCGATCAGCACCAGCCATTGCAGGGCGGCCTCGTCGGGATCCGGCAAGGCCGCGGCCCGGGTCAGTTCGCGCACATAGGCCAGCAGCCGCGCCTTGTGTGTGCGCGCCACGGCCACAATCGGGCTGGCGTCGTCGCCGATTTCACCGGCGGCGTTCAGGAATGCGCAGCCGCGAAATCCGTCCGATGCAAACCAGTCGCGCAGCGCATCGAACATCGACAGCAACCGCGCCCTGGGCGAGTCCGCCACCGACGTGGCGTCGATGAACCACTGCATCCAGCGCTCGTCCCGCGCTTGCAGCGCGGCGGCCACCAGGGCCTGCTTGTTCGGAAAATGCTGGTAGACGCTTTTGCGCGCCACGGCGGAGGTCTTGACGATCAGGTCCATGCCCGTGGCATGGATGCCGCCTGAATAAATCAATTGTTCCGTGGCTTGCAGCAGGCGCTGGCGGGTGCCGGGGGCGGCGGAGGTGTCGGGCGTAGCCATGGTCTGAAAGAGAATGATCGTTCTACCGAAGAGGCCTCAATGTTAGAACGATCATTCTGCTTCGTCAAATTGCTGGCTTTTTCTTTTATTTTTGTGTAAAATACTTTTATCGTCGTCGAACGCTGGCAAATACCCCAGGCGCCGCGCCCAGGCAGGCATCATCGCCAGGGCAACACGCCGCAGCGCCTCCCGCCAGGCGCTTGCCTCATCGCCCGCCAGCCAGATCAATAACACCCTTGCGACGATACCCCCCAGGGTTACACCCTGGCGCCCGTTCCTGATGCCATCCCCTGCATCTTTCCACGCATCCCGGGCGCGCTGGATATCCGTGTTGTGCGCTTGCGCGGGGCAGGCCACCACTACAAACAGGAGTACGCACATGTCCCAACTGATCAGCAAGAAGTCGCGTGTCGAAGTTCCCCCGCTGAACTGGAAGGCGCCCGACACGCGTCCCGATCCTGAAGCCACGCCGCGGCCGGCGCAGGTCAAGCCATCCCAGGACAAGGCCGCGCACGCGCCCGCCTGACCTCCATCTTCCCCACGTAAACGACAACCGCCGCCCTGTCTCTTATACACATCTCCGAGCCCACGAGACCTAATAACCGATCTCGGATGGCGGCGTGTGCGGGGAAAGGGGGGGGGGGGGGGGGGGGGGGGGGGGGGGGGGGGGGGGGGGGGGGGGGGGGGGGGGGGGGGGGGGGGGGGGGGGGGGGGGGGGGGGGGGGGGGGGGGGGGGGGGGGGGGGGGGGGGGGG
>NZ_JAELTJ010000197.1 GCF_016428805.1 Achromobacter sp. ASV32 | reverse complement strand
CACGATCAAGCCATGCTGCAGGTGCCAGCGCAGCGTCACCTGCGCCGGCGACTTGCCGTGCTTGCGCGCCAGTTCCAGGATCGTCTTCTCTTTGGTGATGCCGCCCTGCGCCAGCGGGCTCCAGGACTCGGTCGCGATGCCGTGCTTGTCATGGAACGCGCGCAATTCGCGTTGCGCAAAGCCCGGGTGCAGCTCGATCTGGTTCACCGACGGCGTCACGCCCGTCGCCTCGATCAGGCGCTTCAGGTTGGCCTGCGTGAAATTCGACACCCCGATCGACCGCGCGCGGCCGTCTTCCTTCATTTCGATCATGGCGCGCCAGGCGTCCACGAACTTGTCGCTGCCCGCCACCGGCCAGTGGATCAGGTACAGGTCCACATAGGCCAGGCCCAGTTTTTCCAGGCTTTCGTCCAGCGCCTTGTGCGCCGCGTCGTAATCGTGCTTGTCGTTCCACAGCTTGGTCGTGATGAACAGGTCCTTGCGCGCCACGCCCGCGGCGCGCAGCCCGGCGCCCACACCCGATTCATTGCCGTAGATCGCGGCCGTGTCCACCGAACGGTAGCCGGCCGCCAGGGCCTCCTTGACGCTGGCGGCGGCCTGATCGTCCGGCACCTGCCAGACGCCCAGGCCCAATTGCGGAATCTTGCTGCCATCGTTCAGTTTTACTGCGGGTACCTTCACCATGAGTCCCTCCGAAGTAGGCGAAAACTGGATTCAAAGTCTCTGGGAACGGGTCAAAAGTGGTCCTTCCGCCCCAGGGGTTTTCTACTAAATAATAGCGCCGGTGCCGGATAATGGCCTTCAAACCCGGCCTGCGCCCCGCACCGGCCCCCGCTATCGCACCCTGCCGATCCATGACTGCACCTGACTCCCGGCCCTCCGGCCGCGGCGGTTTTTCCACGCTGCGCACCCTTTTCCCCTACCTTTGGCCGCCGGGCCAGACCGGGCTCAAGATCCGCGTGGCGGCCGCCCTGCTGTGCCTGTTCGCCGCCAAGGCGGCCACGGTCTACGTGCCGCTGCTGTACAAGCACGCCATCGACGAACTGGGCAAAGGCGCGCCCGGCGCCGTCACGGTGCCGCTGGGCCTGATCCTGGCCTATGGCGCCGCCCGGGTGCTATCCCTGTTGTTTTCCGAACTGCGCGACGCCATCTTCGCCCGCGTCGGCCAGCACGCCATCCGCTCGGTAGGCTTGCAGATCTTTCGCCATTTGCACGGCCTGGCGCTGCGCTTTCACCTGACGCGCCAGACCGGCGGCCTGACCCGCGCCATCGAACGCGGCACCAAAGGCATCCAGACGCTGCTGTCGTTCCTGCTGTTCAACATCCTGCCCACTTTCTTCGAGATCGGCCTGGTCTGTATCGTGCTGTGGAAAATGTTCGACGCCTGGCTGGCGCTGGCCACGGGCGCCACGGTGATCCTCTACATGGGCTACACGCTGGCCGTCACCGAGTGGCGCGCCAAGTTCCGGCGCCAGATGAACGAAACCGACTCCGAAGCCAACACCAAGGCCATCGAAAGCCTGTTGAACTACGAGACGGTCAAGTACTTCGGCAACGAAGAACACGAGGCCCGCCGCTACGACGCCTCGCTCACCCGCTACGAACGCGCCGCGGTGCGCAGCCAGGTCAGCCTGTCCGTGCTCAACGTCGGCCAGGCCGTCATTATTTCGACCGGGCTCACCCTGGTCATGTGGATGGCCGCCCGCGGCATCGCGCAAGGCCGCTACACGCTGGGCGACTTCGTGCTGGTCAACACCTACCTGCTGCAGCTGTACACCCCGCTCAGCTTCTTCGGCTTCATCTACCGCGAAATCAAGCAGGCCCTGATCGACATGGAGCGCATGTTCGAGCTGCTGGGCCAGGACCGCGAAGTGGCCGACCGCCCTGGCGCGCAGCCGCTGCGCGTGGCCGGCGGCGAGGTCGAGTTCCGCGACGTGCGCTTCGGCTACGACGAGCGGCGCGCCATCCTCAAGGGCGTCAGCTTCACGATTCCGGCCGGCAAGACCGTGGCCGTGGTGGGCACCTCGGGCGCCGGCAAATCCACCATCGCCCGGCTGCTGTTCCGCTTCTACGACGCTGACGGCGGCGCCATCCTGGTCGACGGCCAGGACGTGCGCGACGTCACCCAGGCCAGCCTGCGCGCGGCCATCGGCGTGGTGCCGCAGGACACCGTCCTGTTCAACGACACCATCCGCTACAACATCGGCTATGGCCGCCCCGGCGCGTCCGACGCCGAAATCGAGGCAGCCGCCCGGCTGGCCCACATCCACGACCTGGTCATGGCAATGCCCGACGGCTACCAGACCATGGTCGGCGAACGCGGGCTGAAGCTGTCGGGCGGCGAAAAGCAGCGCGTGGCCATCGCCCGCACCCTGCTCAAAAATCCCGCGATCTTCCTGTTCGACGAAGCCACCAGCGCGCTGGACACGCACACCGAGCGCGAAATCCAGGCCAACCTGCGCGAAGTCAGCCAAGGCCGCAGCACGCTGATCATCGCCCACCGCCTGTCCACCGTGGCCGATGCCGACGAGATCATCGTGCTCGAAGACGGCCGCATCGCCGAACGCGGCCGCCATGCGCGCCTCTTGGCCCGGCAGGGCCTGTACGCCGCCATGTGGGCTCGCCAGCAGGAAAGCGCGGCCGCGGCCCCCGCCGATTGACAAGCCCCGCCCCCTATCCGAATATCGCACCCTTTGATTCCAAGGCCCGCCATGCAGGATTCCCGTATTGCCCCCGAAGTCCGCGTCTGCGCCGCCTCTGACCTGGTCAACGGCGGGCTGGGCGTCAAAGTGCCGGTCTCCGACAGCGCGGGCCAGACCACCGCCTTCTTCGTGCGATACCAGGACCGGGTACATGGCTACCTGAACCGCTGCGCCCACGTTGGCGTCGAACTCGATTGGGAAGGCAGCTTTTTCACGCGCGCGGGCGACCTGATCATGTGCGCCCGTCACGGCGCCACCTACCAGCCCGACACCGGCCTGTGCGTGGGCGGGCCCTGCCGCAATGGCCGCCTGACGGTGTTGACCGTGCAGGAACGCGACGGCGCCGTCTACTGGCAGCCCAGCGGCAAGATCCAGCCCCTGGCCACCGCCGAAGACTGACGGCCGCGGCGTTGCCGCCCGCCTGGCGCGCGTGTGGCCTGCGCCGGCTGCCGGCGCAGGCCGCATGCCGGTTTCAGGCCTGGGCGGACGCGGCAACCTGCCCCGGTTCGTCGCGGTCCGCGTAGCGCCGCGCCAGCACCGCGCACACCATCAGCTGCATCTGGTGAAAGATCATCAGCGGCAACACCACGATGCCCATCTGCGACGTGCCGAACAGCACCGTCGCCAGCGGAATGCCCGACGCCAGCGACTTCTTCGACCCGCAGAACACCAGCGTGATCTCGTTTTCCTTGGACAGGCCGAGCTTGCGGCTGCCCCACGTCGTGATCAGCAACACCGACCCCAGCAACAATGCATTGACCAGCACCATCGTCGCCAGATCGATCGCCGGAAACGCGTGCCAGATACCTTGCGCCACGGCTTCGCTGAAGGCCGTGTAGACCGCCAGCAGGATCGAACTGCGGTCCACCTTGGACAGCACGCGGCTGTTGCGCTGCGCCCAGGCGCCGATCCACGGCCGCAGCAGGCTGCCCACCGCGAACGGCAGCAACAGCTGCAGCAGGATGCGGCCGGCGTCGGCCAGCCCGTGCCCGCCGCCCTGGCGATGCAGCAGCACCGCCACCAGCAGCGGCGTCAGCACCGTGCCCAGCAGATTGGACGCCGTCGCCGCGCAGATCGCGCCGGGAACATTGCCGCGTGCCATCGAGGTGAACGCGATGGACGACTGCACGGTCGACGACAACGTGCACACGAAGATCACGCCCAACCACAGCGACGGCGTCAGCAGGCCCGGGAACAGCGCCCGCAGTCCCAGGCCCAGCGCCGGAAACAGGATGAAGGTGCAGCCCAGGATCAGCGCATGCAAGCGCACGTCCTTCACGCCAGCCACGATCGCGTCGGTGGACAGGCGCGCCCCGTGCAGGAAGAACAGCAGTGAAATGGCCACATTGCTGGCCACCATCATGAACGACGCGCCCTTGCCCACCGCGGGGAAAAAGCTGGCGAACGCCACGGTGGCGATCAGGATGAGGGTGAACTGGTCGGGCAGAAAGCGGCGCATGGCGGGAGATTCCGGGGAGATTGCGCAGACTATAGGCGCGCCGCTTGCTATCGTGAAGAGCACTGGTTACTTTAACTGTCATCGGACTTTCCTATAAGCGAGCCGCCATGCTCAACCCGCTCTGGCTCAAGACCTTCGCCGCCGCCGCGGCCTCGCCCAGCTTCAGCGAAGCCGCGCGCCGGCTCGGCCTGACCCAGCCCACCGTCAGCGAGCACATCCGCCAGCTCGAGCAGGCGCTGAACCGCCGCCTGTTCCTGCGCGATACCCATTCGCTGGCCCTGACCAGCGACGGCCGCAGCCTCCTGGTGCACGCCGAGATCATCCTGGATGCGCATGAACGGGCCGAGCGCCTGTTCGACGCCCCGCGGCTGCGCGGCCGCGTGCGGCTGGGTACCTCGGACGACCTGGCGATGGGCCCCTTGCCCGATGTGCTGGCCGCATTCCGGTCGGCCCACCCCGAAGTCGAGCTGGACATCACGATCGGCGTCACCAGCGACCTCTACCGGCTGCTGGACGACAACGGACTGGACGTCATGATCGGCAAGCGCCGCCGCGGCGATCGCCGCGGCCAGACCCTGCACAAGGAGGCGCTGCTTTGGCGGGCCAAGGAAGGCCTGCGCATCGCTTCGGATGCGCCACTGCCGCTGATCCTGCTGCGCGAGCCCAGCGTCACGCGCACGCTGGCGCTGGACGCGCTGGCGCGCGCCGGCCGCAGTTGGCAGATCGTCTGCACCAGCACCAGCTATGCGGGTTGCCAGGCAGCTGCCCGCGCCGGCCTGGGCATCACGGTGCAACCGTCGCACCTGTCCACCGCCGGCCTGGCGGCGCCGGCCGGCGCGCATGCGCTGCCGGCCCTGCCCCAGGTGGAATTCATCGTCATCTCGGCCCCCGCGCCGAATAAACCCACCCGGGCGCTGACCGAGATCCTGATGCGCAGCTCGCTGACCTGAGCGGGCGCCACGCGGCAGCGCGTCACGCTGACGACGCCGCGCCGCGCGCGTTACTGCGCCTGCGGTCGCGTATGCCGCACGCTGCCCTCCAGCGGCTGCGGTTGCTTGAGCAGGTTCAGAATCGGGCACCACTGTTCCACCGCCTCGTGCACGGCGCGCACCGCGCGCTCGTCCGCCGGCGACACGATGTGCGCGGTATAGCGGATGTTGTGCGGAAAGAACGGCACCTTCTCGTAGCCCGGCTTGCCGCCGCGCGGGTCCAGGTCGCCCTCGATCTCCACTTCCAGCGACTCCAGCGGCAGTTCCAGTTCGGCCGCCTTGATCAGGAAGATGTGCGTCAGGCAACTGCCCAGGGACCCCAGCAGCAGCTCCGGCGAACTCGGTCCCAGGTCGTAGCCGGCGAAATCCGCCGGACTGTCGCTCACCACCTGATGGTCACGGATGCGGATGCGACGCACGCCGCTACGGCCCTGCGCGCTGACATGCGCGCGCAGCTTCAATGGCGTCACCGTCTGCGGATCGCGTGCATTGCGCGCCAGTACGGCCTGCCGTTTCTGGCCCAGGTATTCGTTCAAGGTGCTCATGGTCCTGCCTCGCGTTGGTTGAACTGTCGGAATAAAGCGAAAGTGCCCGCGCCGCGCTATTGCCTGCGCCGCGTATCCGGAATGCCGATGGGGGCACGGTCCATCGCCAGCAAAAGCGCGCCCAGCCCCTGGGCCGAGGTGTTTTCCATGCGGCCGCCCGGGCCGCAGACATTGTCCGCACTGGTCCAGGCCGGGGCCGCGCCCGGCAGGCGCCGCGCCCGCAGCCAGCCGCGGCGGTCCACCATGAACTGCGCGCCCGACAGCCCGTCCGGCGGCACGCCCGCCGCCAGCGCATAGGCTTTCCAGGCGTCCTCTCCTGACGCCACGCAGTCGGCGCCCGCCGGATCGCCCCCGCCCCACGTCAGCGCCACCGTCAGCAGGCGCGGATCCAGCGGCGCTTGCGGCGCCCCCGCCCCCTGTGCGGCGATGCGCACCGGCAAGCCGCGCAGGACCGCCAAGGTGGTCGCGCGCCCGTCACGGCAAGCCAGCGGCACCCCAGGCGCCGGAATCGCCGGCATGCCCACGCCGCCGCCCGCGCCGTAGGCCTGCAGCCGCAGATAGTCCAGTACCTGCCAGATCTCGTCGGGCGCCAGGACCTGCGCAAAACCCGGCATCGCCGACGCGCCGCTCTGCCCATCGCCGCCCTGCGCCACGCGCCAATGCAGCTCCCCTTCCAGGCGGTTGTCGAACAGCGCCGGCCCCAGCACGCTGGGCCAGGCGGACAGTCCCGCCGCCCGCGGCCCACGGCCATCGGCCAGCGCGCCATGACACGCCGCGCAATGGGCCTGATAGAGCCGACCGCCCTGCAACACATTGCGGTCCGTGAACGCCAGCGGCGAGCGCTGGTACGACGTGCGCGTCGCTTCCGTCAGCAACATCCGCGGCGCCGGCCAGCTGGCGCAGGCCAGCAGTCCGGCGGCAACCGTCAGCAGCACCAGCCGGCCGCGCCGCGCGAACAAAGCGCCCACCAGCAACGCCAGCGCCCCCCCCGTCAACCCGGCCGCCAGCCACAGCCGGCGCCAGGTATGCGGGCTGACCGGCAGGTCCGGGTCATAGCGCCAGGAAAACGGCCAATGCGCCACCGCCAGCGCCTCTTCAGGCTGCCAGGCGATGGCGGCCGCGATCAAGGCGGCCAGCAGCGCCAAGGCGCCCAGCAGCATGCCCGCGGCCCGACGCCACCCGGCGTGCCGGGCACTGGCCGGCGCCCGGCTATGCAGCCAGGCGGCGGCCAGCGCGGCCAGCAGCAGCACCAGCGCCGCAGCCAGCACCAGATGCCCCAGGCGCGACCCCAGCAGGCCCGGCACCCCCTGCGCCCGCTGCCAGCCCAGGATCAGCACGGCGAATGCAGCGGCCAGCGCCAGCGCCGACACGCCGGGCAACGGCAGCCCCGCCGTCACGGCCACGCCGCCGACGCGCCGGCGCGCGGCAGCCAGGCACGCCAGCATCTGTCTCTTATACACATCTGACGCTGCCGACGACGATGCGGTTGTGGTGGGGGGGGGGGGGGGGGGGGGGGGGGGGGGGGGGGGGGGGGGGGGGGGGGGGGGGGGGGGGGGGGGGGGGGGGGGGGGGGGGGGGGGGGGGGGGGGGGGGGGGGGGGGGGGGGGGGGGGGGG
>NZ_JAELTJ010000196.1 GCF_016428805.1 Achromobacter sp. ASV32 | reverse complement strand
GGCTGGTGCGGCGCTGTATCGGGTTTGGCTATGCACTGGCGGCGCGCTTGCGCGACCAGGACATGGTGGCGGCGGCGCAGCCCTGGGTGCAGCAGGACGAACTGGATACGCTGGCCGGTTGCCGCAATGTGCCGGACGCGCTGCTGATGGCGATCAACCGCGATCTGGCGGCCTGTCTGCGGCGCGGGGAACTGAGCGACATCCTGTACCAGGGGCTGACCCAGCGGGTGGCGCAGTGCGCGGCAATTCAGGCGGCCTGCGAACGGATCAAGTTCACGCCCTCGCCTTATGCCTATTCCCTGCTGCTGCATCGCACGGCCTGGCTGTTCTGCCTGCTGCTGCCGTTCGGGCTGGTGGGCACGCTGGAATACCTGATGCCGGTGGCGGTCACGATCATCGCCTATACGTTCTTCGGGCTGGATGCGCTGGGCGACGAGCTGGAAGATCCGTTTGGACTCGAGGAAAACGATCTGCCGCTGTCGGCGCTGGCGCGGGTGATCGAAATCGACCTGCTGGAAGGCCTGGGTGTGCGGCCCCTGCCCGAGGCGGCCACGCCAGTCGATTTCGTGCTGCGTTAAGGGGGCGGCGGCGGCCCTTCCCGTTCGGGGCAAAGCCAACGGCGGTCGTGCACGTCGCAGCGGCGTGCCAGGGGCCATCGGCCTGATGGCGCCTGGTCAGGTAGCCGGGCCGGTCAAGGGCAGCATGGTTTCCTTCAAGCGGCGCAGCACGAAGCAGGATTTGCTGTGGCGGATGCCGGGGATGCGGTAGAGCTGTTCGCGTAGCAGCCGCTCGTAGTCGCGGGTGTCGCGCACGGCGATGCGGATGTAGTAGTCATAGTCGCCTGACACCAGGAAGGCTTCGAGCACTTCCGGGATCTGGGCCAGCGCCCGCCCGAATTCATAGAGCGTTTCTTCGCTGTGGCTTTCCAGGGTGACGTGGACGATGACGGTGTCCATGAAACCCAGGCTGGCCGGGTCGATGTCGACCGTGTAGCCGCGGATGACGCCGGCGGCCTCCATTCTCTTGATCCGATTCCAGCACGGGGTGGACGACAGGCCCACGGCGGCGCCGATGTCGTTCAGGCTGGCGCGGGCGTTCTCTTGCAGCACCCGCAAAATCGCCAAATCAAACTTGTCCAGGTTCATTTTCTTTGTTTCCTCCCATTTGCAGACAAATTTACTGCGTTTGACGGCAATTCGTGGAAAAGAAGATAAAAATTCTTCGGACTTCCCCCTAAGATGGATAGCATGAACGATCGCCTGCACCCCTCCGCCGTCACCGCGCTTGCCGCCCCTGCTACGCCCCCTGCGAATGGGGCCAAGATTCTGCTCGATACGCTGATTGCGCACGGCGTGGATACCGTGTTCGGCTATCCCGGCGGCGCCGTGCTGCCGCTCTACGACGCCCTGTACGCCGAGCCGCGGCTGCGCCACGTGCTGGTGCGTCACGAGCAGGCGGCCGTGCATGCCGCCGAGGGCTACGCCCGCAGCACCGGCCGCACCGGCGTGGTCTTCGTGACCTCCGGCCCCGGCATGGCCAACACCACCTCGGGCCTGCTGGACGCCATGTGCGATTCGATCCCGGTGCTGTGCATCAGCGGCCAGGTCACCACCGCGGCCATCGGTACCGACGCCTTCCAGGAATGCGATGCCATCGGCATTTCGCGCTCGGTGACCAAGTGGAACACCCAGGTGCGCGCAGTGGACGAGGTGGCGGCCGTGACCGCCCGCGCCTTCGAACTCACGCGCCAGGGCCGGCCGGGCCCCGTGCTGCTCGATTTTCCGAAAGACGTGCAGTTGGCCGTGCCGCGCGATGCCGACGATGATGCATATGCGCCGTCGCAGCAGAAGCTGGCCGCGCTGCGCGCCCGGCGCCAGGCGGGCAAGCTGGCCCCCAAGCTGCCGCAGTCGGCCGTGCGCCGCGCTGCCGCGCTGATCGCCCAGGCCAAGCGGCCGATCTTCTACGGTGGCGGCGGGCTGGTGAACGCCGGCCCCGAGGCCTGCGCCGCCTTCACCGAGCTGGTGCGCGCCAGCGGCGCGCCCTGCACGCTGACGCTGATGGGGCTGGGGGCGTTTCCGGCGTCCGATCCGCAGTTCGTCGGCATGCTGGGCATGCACGGCACGGTGCAAGCCAACCTGGCCATGCACAATGCCGATCTGGTGGTGTGCATCGGCGCGCGTTTTGATGACCGCATCACGGGCAAGCTGTCCGAATTCTGCCCGCACGCCCGCAAGATCCACATCGACATCGACCCGGCCTCCATCAACAAGGTGGTGCGGGTGGACGTGGCGCTGGTGGGCGACTGCCTGCCGCTGGTGCGTGCGCTGCACGCCGAGCTGGGCGATGCGCCGCTTGACCCGGCGCGGCTGGCGCCCTGGTGGGCGCGGGTGGACACCTGGCGCGCCCAGGACTGCCTGGGCTATACGCCGGCGGCCGATGCCATCCTGCCGCAGCATCTGATGTCGCGCCTGAACGCCGCATTGGCAGACCGCGACGCGATCGTCTCCACCGACGTCGGCCAGCACCAGATGTGGGCGGCCCAGTACCTGCAATTTGACCGGCCGAACCGCTGGCTCACCTCGGGCGGCGCCGGCACCATGGGCTACGGCGTGCCCGCCGCAATCGGCGCGCAGATCGCGCATCCCGACAAGACGGTGGTGTGCGTCAGCGGCGACGCGTCGGTGCTGATGAACATCCAGGAACTGTCCACGGCTATGCAGCACCAGGCGCCCGTCAAGGTCGTGCTATGCAACAACGGCTACATGGGCATGGTGCGCCAGTGGCAGGAACTGATCCACGGCGGCCGCTACAGCCACAGCTACAACGCGTCGCTGCCCGATTTCGTGGCGCTGGCACGCGCCTTCGGCTGGGGCGCGGCGCGGGTCGACGACCCGGCGCAGCTGGACGCCGCGCTGGCCGCATGCCTGGCGCATGACGGCCCGTACTTCCTGGACGTGGCGGTCGCTGCCCAGGAAAACTGCTTCCCGATGATGCCTGCCGGTCATGGCCACCAGAAAATGATGCTGGCCGAAGGCGTCTGGTATCAGGAGGAGGGTTGACCCCCACGCCGAAGGGGGCAGCCCGGCCTTCGGGCGGCCGGGCGGCTTTTCTGGCGAGCAGCTGAAAACCAATTGCTCGCGGCGTGCGGTCCTTCGATTCGCCGTTTAATTCGGGTTGCCGTTTAGAACTGGATCGACAAGCCCCCGTCCACCACCAGCACGTGGCCGTTGACGTACGACGCGGCCTTTGAGGCCAGGAACACCGCGGCGCCGGCAATCTCTTCCGGTTCGCCCCAGCGGCCGATGGGATTGCGCGCCGCGATGCGCGGCCCGACGGCGGGGTCGGCCACCATGCCGGCATTGGTTTCGGTGGCGAAAGTGCCCGGCGCGATGGCGTTGCTGGTGATGCCGCGGCCGCCGAATTCCGCGGCCAGCGCCCGCACCAGGCCCGTCAGGCCCTGCTTGGCCGCCGGGTAGACGGCGTCGCCGGCGCGGGCCAGTTCCCCCACCACCGACGTAATGGCGATCAGGCGGCCGCCGCCCTGGCGCACCATGCGTTCGGCGGCCAGCTTGGCCAGCAGGATGCCGGCCACCAGGTCGGTGTCGATCAATTCACGGATCTCTGCGGCGCTGGTGTCGGCCAGCGTCTTGCGATTGCGCGCGCCCACGTTGTTCACCAGGATGTCCAGGCGGCCGTGTTCACGGTCGATGCGCTCGAACGCCTGCGCCATGGCCGCGTCGTCGCTCACGTCGAACGCCAGCGCATGGGCGTCCAGGCCATCGGCGCGCAGCGCGGCCGCGGTGGTCTCGGCCGCTTGCGCGTTGCGGCCATTGATCAGCACGCGCGCACCGCTGCCGGCCAAGGCACGGGCGATGCATAGGCCCAGGCCGCGGGCCGAGCCGGTCACCAGCGCGACCTGGCCGCTCAGGTCGAAGTGCTTCAGATAAGGCAAGGACGTCGTCATGGGTCGGGGTCCATTCATTCGCGGAATTCCGGCGCCCAATGCAGCAGCCGCCGTTCCAGCCAGGTGACGCAGTACACCAGCACGATACCGACGATGGACAGCAGCGTGACGGCCGCGAACATGTCGGTGGCGTTCAGGGTGGCCAGCGCGGTGATCATCAAATAGCCCATGCCGGTGGTCGAGCCGACGAACTCGGCCAGCACCACACCGATGAGCGCGAAGCTGATGGCGTTGGGCAGCGACGCAAAGGTCCAGGCCGCCGCGGTCGGAATGCGCACGCGCCACAGAATCTGGCGCGGCGAGCCGCCCAGCGTGCGGCAGAAATCGACCAGCTCGCGCTCGACGCTGCGTCCGCCCTTGTAGGTGTTGAAGAACACCAGGAAAAACACCACGAACCACGACGTGACGACCTTGGACGCCAGGCCCAGGCCAAAGAACATGGTGATCAGCGGCACGAAGGCGATGCGCGGCATCGAGTTGAATGCCACGATGAAGGGGTTGAAGACGTCGGCCAGGAAGCGGCTGCGGCTGAGCGTCATGCCGACGATGAAGCCGCTGCCCACGCCCACCACCAGCCCGACCAGCGTGGCCTGCAGCGTCAGCCACAGGTGCGGCCAGACCGAACGCGGGCCGGGTTGCAGCCATTCCCACAGCCGCACGGCGACGCGTGACGGCTGGCTGATGAAAAAGGGATCGAACAGCGTGTTCTGTGTGAACCACGGGATGCGCGTCAACGTCTCCCAAGAGCCCAGGATCAGGGCAAGGATCAGTACCTGCCACAGCGTGATGCGCAGGCGCCGCGCGGCGCTGGCGCGGCGGTCCAGCCGCAGCTGGTCCTGCAGGGTATCGGCGATAGGGGATGCGGTCATGGGAATCTACGCGGCGGCGCGGAACTGCTGGCCCAGCACGCTCCAGAGGCTTTGCACGTGGGTGACGAATTGGGGTGTTTCGCGCACGGTGAAGACGTCGCGCGGATGCGGAATGCGGATGCGCTCGTCCAGCAGCACGCGGCTGGGCGGACCGGATAGCACCACCACGCGGTCCGACAGCAGGATGGCTTCATCCAGGTCGTGGGTGACCAGCACCACGGTCTGGCCCAGCTTGCGCCAGATCTCCATCAGCTCGCGGTGCAGGTGGGTCTTGGTGTGGGTGTCCAGGGCGCCGAAGGGCTCGTCCAGCAACAGAATGCGCGGCTCCACCGCCAGGCTCATCAGCAGCGCCACGCGCCGCCGCATGCCGCCCGACAGCTGGTGCGGAAAGGCGTCGGCAAAGTCGGTCAGGTGACCCAGTTCCAGCAGTTCGGCCACGCGGCTGGCGATGCGGGCGGGCGGCACGCCCTGGAACTTCAGGCCCAGGGCCACGTTCTTTTTCACGCTGAACCACGGCAGCAGCGTGTCTTTCTGGAAGATGTAACCCAGCGCCGGCGGCACCTGGCCGTCGACCACTTGGCCATCGACCCGGATCTGGCCGGTGGTGGGCGGCAGGAAGCCGGCAATCATGTTCAGCAGCGTGCTCTTGCCGCAGCCCGACGGACCGACGATCGACACGAACTCGCCCGCCGCGATCTCCAGGCTGACCTCGCCCACCGCGTGGGTCGTGCCCTGCCGGGTCTGGTAGGCCTTGCCGACCCTGTCCAGCGTGATCATCAGAGCCCCCGCGCGCGGCGCACAAAGCTCATGTCGACGCACCGGGCGTAGGGCACGGTCTTGATCTCGTCGTTCGAGAACTGGCGGCCATCGCCCATGATGGCCGTCATGCGGTCGTAGGCGTCCTGTGTGATCAGGTTGTCTTTCAGGAACACGGTTTCCTGGTACACGCCCAGCGTCTTTTCGATGGCTGCGCGCGGAAACGCGTTCAGGTAGTCGTCGTAGATGGCGTCGGCCACGGCCGCGGCGCTGTGGCCCGAGATGAAGTCCTGCGCCTTCACCAGCGCGGTGACGAAGGCCTGCACGGTTTCCGGGCGCTTCTGGATGGTGTCCTGCAGTGTCAGCGCGGCGATGCCGGGCACGTCGCCGCCCATGAATTCGTTCCACGAGCTTTCGGTGGTGGCATCGAAAATGGGCACACCCCAGCCTTCCTGGCGGGCCTGCTCCATCATCGACATGGTGGCCATGCTGGCCGCCACCGAGCCGGTCTTGAGCGCGCCCAGCATGGTCGCCAGGTCACCCAGGGGGCGGATGTCGACCTTGTCGGCCACGCCGGCTTTCTGCATCAGGTACAGCGCCATCAGCCAGGTGCTGGACTGCGGCTGGGTGGCCCCCACGCGCTTGCCGGCCAGGTCTTTCAGCGACTTGATTTTGCCGCTGTCGAAGTCCTCGCGGCGCACGATGACGTTGGCGTAGGTGAGCTTGCGGTCAAAGCCGAACACCAGCGTGGCGGGCTTGCCGGCCAGCGTCAGCGCGGGGGCGGCCGTGGCGGCGGTGGCGCCGAACACGATCTGGCCGGCCGCCAGCAGCTGGTTGGTGCGCGGGCCGCTCTGCGAATTCAGGTATTCGACTTCCAGGCCGGCGTCCCCGAAGTAGCCCTTTTTCAGCGCGACGTAACCGGCGGTAAAGAACGGATCGATGCTGCCTTGTCCGTAGGCCACGCGGCCCAGCTTGGGCTGGGCGAACGCGACGCGGCCATTGAGCAGGCTGACGCCCGCGAGCGCGCCCGCGGCGGCCAGCACGCGGCGGCGGGTATTGAATTGGGGGCTGGTGCTCATGTCATCCTCGGCGTTGATTGGGTTACCGCTGTTTGGCGACAACAATACCGCAGCGGTTCCGGTCCAACAATGGAAAACGCCCGGTCGCCCGGGCGTTTCCGTGGTGCCGCGCACGACAGGCGCGGCGTCCGTCGCGGCGTTACGCCGCGGTCTTCTTGGGCGCGGCTTTCTTCACCGCTTTCTTGGCGGCCGTCTTGGTGGCCGTCTTGGTCGCGGTCTTTGTTGCAGTCTTCTTGACGGCCGCCTTCTTGGCCGGCGCCTTCTTGGCAGCGGTCTTGGTGGCCGTCTTGGCCGCCGTCTTCGTTGCCGTCTTGGCAGGCGCGCGGCCACGGCCGGGTTTCTCCGGACGCGGCTCGAACTCGAAGCCGATCTTGCCGTCCGGCTGGCGCACCAGGAAAGCCTTGAACTTGCGGTTGGTGCGGCTGGAGACAAAGCCGTCCAGCAAGTCCGTGCGACCGTCGGTCAGCAGCTTTTCCATCTGCTCGCGCGAGATTTCCTGCTGCAGAATGACCTTGCCCGAGCGGAAGTCGCAGGTCTTTTCAGGGCCGACCGACTTCTCGCAGACGTAGCTCATGCCGTGCTCGAACACCCGCGACTGGCACTTGGGGCAGTTGCCCACCGGGGTGTGGCCGGAGAAGTCCACTGCCTCGTTGTCGTCTTCGTCGTTCTGGCCGAAATCGAATTCCAGCTTGTACTCGTCGCTGATGCGCAGGATGGCGGCGAACGGCCGGCCCATCTTGCTGATGAAGCCTTGCAGC
>NZ_JAELTJ010000195.1 GCF_016428805.1 Achromobacter sp. ASV32 | reverse complement strand
GCTGCTGCCCTATAACGCGAATCGCGCCGACCATACCGTCGCCTACTGGAGCCCGTCCTGGTCCGGCCTGCGGGCGGGCGCGGACGTCAGCCTGGACTACGACGGCGCCGGCGGTTTCCAGACCGCGTCGACCAACAAGCTCTACAGCGCTGCGCTCATGTATGAACAGGCGGACTATGCGGTGACCGCCACGTACGAAGGCGCGCGCTGGGCAGAGGGCACTGCCCAATCCATTGCCATGGGCCGGCCCGGGGCCGGGCACGCGCGGCAACCCGACGCCTATACCTTGGCGGGGCGGGCCACGGTGGCCGCGTTCACGTTCTATGCGGGGTGGTCGGTGATGCGCAATGGTTCGACCATTCCCGCCGTGCCGTCACCCGGTCAGCGTGCCTATTTTCCCGGTAGCACCGTGCATGGCCTGATGACCGGGGCCGCATGGCGCTCGGGTCCCGGCACGGTGATGGCCTCCTGGCAGGCGAGCCTGCCCGGGAAAGGCGCGCTCAAGCGCGATGGCGCGACCCATACACAGCAGATCTATTCGCTGGGGTATGTGCATGATCTGTCCAAGCGAACCAACCTGTACGTGGTCTACGGCCACATGCGGGGCGCCTGGGATAACCCTTCGTGGCATCAATCCCAGTATGCGGTGGGAATGCGCCATCGGTATTGAATGGCGCCAGACGGGACTTATTGGCTCTCCGGGTGCGAGACGGCCGCGCGCCGGTGCAGTGGCAGCCGGGCGCGGACAGTTCCGCGGGCGCGCGGGGCGGCGGCGGGCTGCCGCCCGTGGGTGAGCAGAATCATTTCCAGGCCCGGGGCCGTCCATCGGCATAGCGGGATGGTGCCATCCTCAAGCAGGACGTAGGTGGGCGCGGCCAGTCCCAGGCGTGTCGCCATGGCGGCCCGCGAACAGCCCAGTGCTTCGCGCCACGCGCGCAGCATCGTCCAGCCCTGCTCGCGCATGGCGGTCCGGACTTGCATATCGGGGGCAGGATGAAGGCCGCGCGCCGCCAGGCGGGGCGCGGCGACTGCCAGTTCGCTCAGGAAGGGCTGTGTCGTGCTCATGGGCGACGACTGTACCGACGATGAGCCCGACGCTGAATAGGACGGTTCCGAATCGTGGGCCCGGTCGACGCGCCATGGGGCCGCGCGGCGCCATGCCGGCGGCCCCGCCGGGCAGCTTATTGCGCGACGCGCTGGGGCTGCGGGAAGACCCACTTTCCGTTCAGGATATCGTCACCAGGCTGGTACAGCCTGACCGTGTAGTTCCACCCCGGCATGATGGGCAGGCAGTTGGGAATTTTGCCGTCGCAACCGCCGAACTGGATGAGGATCGAGCCGTCTTCGCCTTGCCTGGCGGTAAGGTTGTTCAACGAGTAAGCGTCATACGGATTCTTCTGGAAATAGCCTTCGGCGTTGTAGACGGCGACGGACCAGAAACTCTTGACCGGGACGTTGCTCACCTTGAGCTGATACACGGTCTTGCCATCGTTGTTCGGGATTTCGCCATTCAGGTAGGTGGCGTCCTTGGCCGGATTGCCCCCCCAGCCGGCCGCCGTGCCGAGCAAGTGTTGAATCGGATCGACCGCGGCTTTCGTGCCAAAGGCCTGGTTGTAGTTGGGCATCGTCGCCGCCAGCACCAGCAGGGCGTCGCGGACTTTCTTCTGGCTGGCCTGATCCCATTTGGGCACCACGAATTCGCCTGGCCGGGCCTGGCTGATCCGCATGGCGTCCTGCAGCGCATGCACCTGGGCGACGTCTTTCGGATCCGCGGGGTCGACGAGGGTGCGGATCGCGACAAACACGTAGCGCGTGCCGATGTCCTCTTTTTTCAGGGTATGGGTGCCGGCGCCGTAGAACACGGCGGGCACGTAGTGGTCCTCGTCGACCACCAGCATTGACATGAAGCGCTTGCCGGCTTCGGGCAAGGTGAGCGTGACCGGGCCGGCATCCAGATCGAACACGGCTTCGGAGTACAGCGTGTCGCGATTCATGCGGATGACGCTCTGGGCGTCGATGGCGACGGGTTCGCGGCTATGCACGAACCGGCCCAGTGCGCCATCGGCCACCATCTTGCCCAGGTAGAGATCGGACTCGGCGCGGGTGAAGTTGCCGACGGTGACCTGAACCGGGGCATCGGGGGCGGGCTGCGCGTTCGCGCCGGAGCATGCCGCCAGCGCCAGGGCGGCGATGCGGGACGCGGAGGAATGGGACATTGTCGGCCTCTTGATCATGGGGAAAGCGATGGCATTTCCCGAGGGGAAATCGTGGGCGAATGTACCCCGCGGCATTCGGTAGAAACCGCGATGAGCCTGGAATCGAGACAGATTGGCGCGAATAATGAGACGCCGCGACGGGCGCGCGACATCACGCAGCCAGAACCTGGACGGCTTGCGCCGCGCCTATCCGGGGTGGCCCAGCACGAGGTCGTCGAACAAGGTATCGCCGCCCATCTGGCCCCCCTTGAGCATCAGTTGCAGGCCGTCGGTCAGCGGGTCGTCACTATGCGACAGGCTGACCGTGACGCCCGGGCAGAGCACGCTATGGAAGCTCAGGCCCCATAAGCCCAGGCCCAGGGCCGCGTGGCTGGAGGTGTCGCCGCCCGCGATGCCCAGGCGCGACAAGCGCCGGCCGGCCCTGGCGCTGGCGTGGACGATGTCGTGTACCAGTTGGCCCGTGGCGCGGGCCGTGGCGTCGGTGTGGGCTGGTGAGGGCGTGTGCGCGGGGGCGTCGGTGTGCACCAGGACGTTATGGCCCTGGCCCAGCGCGGCGGCCGCCGCCTGCACGCATGCGCCGGCGTAGCCGGGGTCGTCCAGCAAGCGCGCCACCTGCAGGGGGTGGCGCGTGTATAGCCGGCTCGATTCCAGCTGCCGGGCGGTGACCGGCGAGAGGCTGCCGGCCACCACCAGCACCGGCCCCTGGGCGCGTGCCAGCGTCGGCCGGGATATCCCGGGCCTGCGCCCGGCCACGGCCGCGCCGGCCAACGCCTGCTGCACGCTGCTGGGCCCCACCGCCAGCAGCGGCTGGCGCCTTGCCGCGCGCCAGATCAGCTGGCCGATCAGGGGCAACTGCTCGTCGTCGATCAGGTCCAGCAGCAAGGGGCCGTCGATGGCGTCCAGCGTGCCGTCGATCCAGCGATCGACCGCGCCCGGGTCGCCTGGCCGCGGATACGCGGTATGGGGCAACGATTCGATGGCGCCCAGGCCCTGCGCGGCCAGGTGCAGGCGCAGGTCGGCTTCGTGCATGGGCGTGACCGGGTGTGCGCGCATGACCGGATGCCGGTCGATCCGGTGGATGCCGGGTGCGGCGCCCGCGCGGGCGTACAGATTGGCGAAGCTGCAATAGCGCCCGATACCGGGCTGCCCGCCGACGATCGGGATGAACGGATTCGGCATGTGGCGCCGCAGTTCGCCCACGGCCGCGCCGATGCTGCCCACCTGCGGCGCGCTGTCAAACGTCGAACAGCACTTGTAGTGCAGCACGCGGGCGCCGGTGGCGGCCAGGTAGCGGCCCACCGGGCGCAACGCGGCCTGCATGTCGGCCGGCGCCATGGCGCGCGCCGCGCCAGCGATACCCAGGGCGTCCAGCGGCCCCGCGCGCAGCCGTTGCGCGGGCGTGGGTACGTCCAGGAAAAGCAG
Source organism: Achromobacter sp. ASV32 (assembly GCF_016428805.1). Classification (GTDB taxonomy): domain Bacteria; phylum Pseudomonadota; class Gammaproteobacteria; order Burkholderiales; family Burkholderiaceae_B; genus Achromobacter. The sequence continues at coordinate 3,791 of NZ_JAELTJ010000195.1, read as the reverse complement.
GCTGCGCCAGCCAGCCAGCGCGACGTGCGCCAGCGTATCGGTCGCGCCGGTGAAATCGTCTCCGTACCAGCAGACTTGCGGTGGGGGCATGGCGGCGGCCGCGCGTGTCATGCGCGAGGCCCGAAGAACGCCAGTGCGCGCTGCAGTTCGGGGGCGCTGGCGGCGAAAGTCGCCAGATCGATCCCGGCGCGCGTGGCGTGCCAGGCCTGGCGGATGCTCTGGACGCCAGCCGCGGGCCCGTCCGGATGCGCCAGGATGCCGCCGCCGGCCATGAACAACAGATCGTCGCTGCGCACGGCGGCCCAGGTCGCCGGCACCGTGCCAGCCCATTGGCCGGAGGAAAACGCCGGCATCACCGCATCGTCGATGCCGGGGGTGAGCGGCGCCAGGCAATCGCGCGCGCTGTCGATCACCTCGGCATCGGATTGCGAGAACTTGCCCTGCAAGCCGTGCACGTGCATGTGGTCCACGCCAGCCAGGCGCCACAGCGTCTGATAGGCCTGAAAGCCAATGCCCAGCAAGGGGTGGCGCGACAGCGCGCCATAGCCGTTGCGGTGTCCGTGCAGCGCCAGTGGCGTGCTGCGGCGCAGGGTCTGGATGGCCGCGTATCCACACCAGTTCAGGCTGGCCATCACGCAGGTGCCTTCCTCGCGCGCGATCAGATCGGCATGGCGCCGCATCGCGTCGGTTTCGTCGGTGATGTTGAAGGCAACCATGACCTGGCGCCCGGTGCGCTCGCGGTGGGCGCGCACCACGGCCATCACCGCGGCCACGCGTTGCGCCAGGGGCGCATGCGCGGGGTTCGCACAGACTTCATCATCCTTGATGAAGTCCACGCCGGCCGCGCACAGCTGCGCGACCAGATGCGCGGTCTGCTCGGACGTCAGGCCGACGTTGGGTTTGATGATGGTGCCGACCAACGGCCCCTGAGGCACACCGGCCAGCTGGCGCGTGCCGGTGATGCCTGCCTGCGGCATCTCGAACTGGGCGCGGTAGTCGGGCGACAGCTCCAGGTGTTCCAGGCGCAGGCCGGTCAGTTCGCCAAGGTCATACAGGTTGCCGCCGACGGTGGCCGCCAGGGTCGGCAGGTTGGGGCCGATGTTGGCGACCGGAAAGGCGACACGCACGCGTGCCCGGCGCAGGGGCGCCGACCGGGCGCCGGCCTGGCGGTCGAGCCAGGCATTGGGCAGGCTGGGCGTGTCGGCGCCGGCCAGCTCCTGGATGGATTCCACCTGGGCGCGGGCGCGCGCGCGCAGTTCGTCGGTCTCGCCCTGCACGCGGGTGAAGGTGCCGCAGGACTGTTCGCCCGCCATGACCTCGGCTACGCGTGCCGGGTCCAGCGGGGTTTCGATCAGGTAGGTGGCGCGGATCAATTGGGTGTTCATGGCGCGGTCCGGCGGTCGGGGCAGGGGGGCATTACAACTGGCTCAGGTCGGGAAAGGGGCGCACCGGATCGCGGCCATCCCAGTCCTGCGCACTGGCGCGGATCAGGTCGAACAGGCGCCCCTTGGGGCCGGCGACTTCAGACAATTCGATGACCGTGCCCGGGTGGTATTCGGTATCGAAGTAGATGAAGCGGCCCTTTTCGCCAACCTCGCCGCTCATCTTCGGCACAAACCCCTGCTGCAACAGACGCGCCAGGTCGGCATCGTAGTCTTCGGTCCAGTAGGCCACGTGCTGCAGCCCGGTACGGCCGGCCTGCTGGAAGTCGCGGTACATCGACGGCACGTCGTTGCGGGTCTGGATCAGTTCGACCTGCACGAAGCCCGAGTTGGCCAGCGCCACCGAGTTGTGCGGCTCATGGGCCACGCCGTCGTAGCGGTAATTCACGATGGGCACGGCAGGGTTGTAGAACCAGGGGCCGACGCCCAGCGTCCGGCTCCAGTAATCCATGGCGGCCTCGATGTCGGGCACCACATAACCGAGTTGGCGGATTTCGCCCAGAAAACGACTCATGACGGCTCTTTGTAAAGGGTGTGATCGGAACGCGGCCCCGGCGCGAGGCCGCGGGGTCTTCAGGAAACGGATTTGAGAAAGCCGGTCGAAAACCAGGGGAAGGCCGCGACGATCACCAGGCCCACCAGCAGCGCGCCGATGTAGCCCCAGATCGGGCGGATGCCTTCATCGGGGTCGACGCGGCTGATGGCGCAGGCGCCGTAGTAGCCCACGCCAAAGGGCGGCGCGAACAGGCCGATGCCCATGGAGAAGATGACCACCATGGCGTAGTGGACCTCGTGCACGCCCGCTTGCGCCGCGACGGGGAACAGCAGCGGGCCGAACAGCACGATGGCGGGAATGCCCTCCAGCACGCTGCCCAGAATGATGAAGGCGACGATCGATACCGCCAGAAAGCCGTAGCTGCCGCCGGGCATGCCGGCCATCAGCCGGGCCAGGTCGCCCGAGAACCCCGATTGCGTCAGGGCCCAGGCCATGGCGGTCGCGCAGCCCACGATCAACATGATGGCGCCGGACAACGAGGCCGTCTCGATCAGCATGGGCTTGATGCGCGCCAGGTCAAAACGCCGGTAGAACACCAGGCCGATCACGACGGAATACACGATGCCGATGGTCGAGACTTCGGTGGCGGTCGCCACCCCTTCGACCACCGCGGCGCGGATCACGAAGGGCAGGGCGACGGCGGGCAGGGCGATGACGAAGAAGCGGCCGATCTCCCGCGCCGAGAAGCGCTGCGCCAGGCTCAGGTCTTCGCGGCGGTAGCGCCACCAGACCACCGAGCACAGGGCCAGCCCCAGCACCACGGCGGGCAGCAGGCCGCCCGTGAACAGGGCCGCGATGGAGACGCCGGTGACCGAGCCGATCGTGATCAGCACGATCGAGGGCGGAATGGTCTCGGTCTGGGCGCCGGTGGCCGACAGCAGCGCCACCAGGTCGCCGGGCTTGGCGCCGCGCTTCTGCATTTCGGGGAACAGCACCGGCGCGATGGCCGCCATGTCCGCGATTTTCGACCCGGAGATGCCCGACACCAGGTACATGGCGCCGATCAGTACGTACGACAGGCCGCCGCGCACGTGGCCCAGCAGGCTGGCCAGGAACTGGATCATGGCGCGGGCCATGCCGGTCATCTCGATCAACGACCCCAGAAAGATGAACAGCGGCACGGCCAGCAGCATCAGGTGCGACATGCCTTCGTCCAGGCGTCCCACCATGACCAGCATCGGGGTATGGGTGGTCAGGGCCAGATACGAAAAAGTTGCCAGGGCGAAGGAGAAGGCGATGGGTACGCCGGCAAAGACCGTGGCCGCGACGATGCCGATAAAGAAGATCACCAGGTTCAGCTTGCCCAGACCGGCGAACAAGGGCTGCGCCAGCCAGAAGGCCGCCACCACGGCCGCCGCCCCGGCCAGCGCCAGCAGCAGTTGGCCCAGCGTCTGCGTGCGCAGCATGCGCAGCAGCGCGATCACCGCCATCAGCCCCATGCCCGCCGGAATGGCCGCCGCGCGCCAGGCGTTGCTCAGTTCCAGCGCGGGCGTGATGATGAAGTGCTCTTCGTGGGCGTACTCGATGGCCGGCGCCAGGATCAGGATCAGAAACGCCAACGAAGCCGCCAGTGCGCCGGCCTCCAGCTGGGCGCGGCGGGCGGGGCCGATATGGTTGACCAGGGCGGTCATCCGCATATGCTCGCCCCGGCGCAGCGCCACCACCGCGCCCAGCATCGACAGCCATAGAAACAGGATGGAGGCCAGTTCGTCGGACCAGACCAGCGGACTATGGAACGCGTAGCGTGCCACCACCCCCGCGAACAGCACGAGAATCTCGATCAGCACGATGGC
>NZ_JAELTJ010000194.1 GCF_016428805.1 Achromobacter sp. ASV32 | reverse complement strand
GGCCTTGAAGCGGCCGTCTTCCAGTTCCAGCGCGTCCACCGGCGCGTCGTAGCGCACTTGAACGCCCAGCGCTTCGGCGCTGCGGTAATAGGCGTTCACCAGCGCCTTGCCGCCCCCCATGAAGAACGCATTGGTGCGGGCCACGTGCAGCGCGCCGGACAGGGGCGGCTGGAAGTTCACGCCGTGGCGCCGCATCCAGTCGCGGCAGGTGGCCGATTCGCGGATCACCAGCCGCGCCAGGCGCTCGTCGGTCTGGCCGCCCGTGACTTTGAGCAGGTCCTGCCAGTATTCCTCTTCCGTGTAGGCGTCCACCAGCACGTCCTGCGGCGCATCATGCATGCAGCGCAGGTTGCGCGTGTGCTGCGAATTGCCGCCACGCCATTCACGCGGCGCCGCTTCCAGCAGCAACACACTGGCGCCGGCCTCGCGCGCCATCAGGGCCGCGCACAGCGCCGCGTTGCCCCCTCCCACCACCAAGACGTCGACCATGCCATCCTTCCCCAATCAAGGAAGGCACTGTAGGCCGGCGCCACGCGCCGCGATATCAGCGCGGCGTCAACGGGTCTTCAGGATTCGTGAAGGGCCGTGACGGCCCAGGTGCCGTCCCGCGCCAGGGTGCGCGATACGTCTGCCAGCACCAGCCGCGCGGCCAGCGCCGCGGGCGACAGCTCGTCGTCGGACAGGCTGGCCAGCAGATTGGGGCGGAACAGATCGGCGTCGTCGATGCGAGCCATGACCAGTTGGCCAGGCGCGACGCGGGCCATGGCGGAACTGGGCTGGATCGTGGCGGCGTAGCCTAGCTGCACCACATCCATCAGCAGCGCCAGGCCATCGACCTCGGCGGCCACGCGCGGCGCCAGGCCGGCCTTGTGGAAGGCATGGTTGACCAGGGCGCGCAAGCCGTGACGGCCGCTGGGCAGCACCAGCGGCAGGCCGGCGATGTCTTCCAGGCGCGTGGTGTCCCCCGCCGGCAGGCCCGGCATGCCGGGCCGTGCGCACAGGTACAACGGCTCGTCCAGCAGCGGCATGACGCTCCAGCGGCGTGCCGCCTCGGCGTGAAACACGATGGCCAGGTCCAGCAGGCGGCCATTGAGCATGTCGGCCAGGTGGCCCGACAGCGCCTCGACCAGGTGCAGACGGATGTCGGGATAGCGCTGGTTCATGGCCTGCACGAACGGCGCGCCCAGGATCGACGCGGTGGTGGATGACAGGCCCACGCTGACGTGGCCCGCCAACCGCGCCTGCTGCGCAGCGCGCACCGCATCATCGGCATGGCGCAGCGCCAGCTGGGCCTGGCGAAAGAACGCCAGCCCCGCGTCGGTCGGCACCACGCCGCTGGCGCTGCGCAGCAACAGGCGCGTGGCCAGCTCGCCCTCAAGGCGGCTGATCTGCTGGCTGAGCGCCGAGGTCACCATATCCAGGGAAGCAGCGGCCCGGCCGATGCTGCCGGCTTCGACGACACGGACGAAATAACGAAGCTGGCGCAGTTCCATGGGGCTTACACGTGGCGAAAACGCAAAGGATACGCCGCCTGCCGCGCAGCCGCCAAAGCGGCGCGGCCAAAGGCTTCTGCCCCCCTGCAGTTCCCGCGCTTCGTTGCGCAGGCACGCCTGCAACTGCGGCAAGACCCGGCTGGGCGTGCCAGCGCGCCACATCATGCCGATCAGGCCGAAATCGAGCTGCTCGCGCATCGGCACGATGTCCACCAGTTTCAGGCGGCGGTACAGCTGCGCCACCGATCCGGCCAGGCTGGAGACATAGCCGGTTTCATGCAGCAGCGCCTGCAACGCCACGATCGACGCCGTCTCGATGCGGGGCGACGGCGCCGCCACGCCTGCCCGCGCGAACGCCTCTTCGAGCCGGGTGCGGGACACGGTCGCCACCGGCGGCATGATCCAGGGATGTCCGGCGGCATCACGCCAGGTGGGATTACGCAGCTTGACCAAGGGATGCCCGGGGCGGGTCACGATGCTGAAGGTGTCGTGCATCAACCCTTCCATCTGCAGGCCGGCGTGGTGGGCGCGCTGGTCCAGCGGGCCGATGATCAGGTCGATCTCGTGGCGCTGTAGCCGTTCGATCAGCGGCGCCACCAGGCCTTCCACGACTTCGACGTAGATGCCCGGCGCGCTGCGCTGCAACTGCGCGATGGCGCGCGGCAGCAGCACCGGCGAAGCCGACAGGATCGTGCCTACGTGCAGGCGTCCGGTGATGCCGGCCGTGACCGATTCCAGTTCTTCGTGCGTGCGGCGCACGTCGCCCAGCATGCGGCGCGCATGGCGCATCAGCACCTCGCCCGCTTCGGTCAGCGCCAGCCGGCGGCCGCGTGTGAACAGCGCGGCGCCGATCACTTCCTCCAGGTCCGCCAGCCAGTGCGATACGGCCGGCTGCGTCATATGCATGCTGGCGGCCGCGGCCGTCACGCTGCCGGCCGACGACAGCGCCAGGAATACCTCCAGGTGGCGCAGCTTCAGGCGGCGCGCCCAAGCGATGTCGTCCAGACGCTCGTCCATGGCTGACCCCGTCCCCTTGAATCGCGGCCGGAACCGGTTCGGTCCAGCCTGTTGAACTATGCCCGAATGGTAATGGCAAACTCAAGATTATTCATTTGCCGTTCATAGGTGCGGATTCCAGAATACGTCGTCACATTCCTCTTCCCTCTTGAATCGGCGACGACACGCATGCCCACACTCACCACCGCCACCTGGCGCCATCGCCATGCCCAGATGACCGCGCTGATGGACGCGCAGGACCTGGATGCCCTGATCTTCACGTCCGCGGACTTCTTTCAGTTCGCCACCAATTTCCATACCGACGTGCTGCCCTGGGAACGCCCGATCTTCGCGGTGGTGCCGCGCAACGGCGATGCCTTTCTGATCATGAATGAGCTGTCGACGCACCACATGCGCTTTTCCGTGGAGCAAGGCAAGGTCTGGATCACCGACGTCAGCTTCTACGCCGAACACCCCCGCGTCACGCAGCGCCTGCCCCTGCTCGCGCAACTGCCGGACCTGGTGGCCCAGCGCCTGGCGCAGGCCGGCCTGGCGCGTGCCCGCATCGGCGTGGAAGGCGCCAGCGCGGTGCTCAACAGCGTCGCCGCCCTGCTGCCCGACCTGCGACTGCGGCCCTGCACGCGGGAATGCCGGACGCTGCGCTGGCGCAAGCATGCCGAGGAACTGGCCATCATGACTGCCATCGGCGCCATCGCCGATTGGCTGCAGGACCGCTACCGCGAGAACATCCGGCCGGGCCGGCTGGTGCAGGAACTGGACTTCGCCATGGCGTCGCTATGGGTCCAGGAAGCCGCCGAGCGCTTTCCCGGCGAACAATTCGAAGTGATCCGCGCCTGGACCCTGAGCGGTCCGGCCTCGGCTTCGCCACATGGCGATGGCGCCTCCTGCGGCGCCCGCATCCGCGAAGGCGACGTGCTGGTCAATATCCTGATCCCGCGCCTGAACGGTCTGGCCATCGAAAATGAACGCACCTGGTTTTGCGGCCGGCCCAGCCGGGAGCAGGCGGCGCTGTGGACCGCCGCTCGCGACGCCAACGAAGCCGGCATCGCCGCCGCGGTAACGGGCGCGCCGGTCAGCGCGATTGATGCGGCGGCGCAGGCCGTCATCGAAAAGGCCGGCTTTGCGGACTGCATCCGCCACCGCACGGGTCACGCCATCGGCATCATGCATCACGAATACCCGGAAGACATGGCGTTCTGCCACCGCCCGCTGGTGGACAACGAAGTCTACTCGGTGGAGCCTGGGCTGTACGCCTACGGCATCGGCGGCTTTCGCATCGACGACACCGTGGTGACAGGCGCCACGCCCCGCACCCTGACCGCGACGCCCAAGACGCTCGACTATGCAACCGTACTCTGAATCGCAAGCGCCGGCGTGGTCCGGCCTGCACGCCCTGGATCTGGCGCTGGCGCGCGATATCGGCCACCGCCTGTTCACCGTGCTGGTGTACGACTGGGCGCGCGGTGAAAGCGTGCGCTGCTATTCCAGCGATCCCGCGGCCTACCCGCCCGGCGGCTCCAAACCGATCCGCCCTGGCAGCGCTTACCACGAGCGCGTCATCGTGGCGGGCGAACCGCAGTGGTGCCGGGACGCCGCCGATATCCGCGCCGCGTTCTTTGACCACGAACTGATTCTGTCGCTGGGCTGCGAAGCCGCCGTCAACATGCCGGTGCGCGATGGCGGCCAGGCGCTGGGCAGCCTGAACCTGTTGCACCAGGCGGGCTGGTACACGCCGGCCATGCAGCCCGCGCTACGCGATTACGCCGCCCAGGCGGCGCCGCTGCTCGTTCAGATCATCCAGCAGCGCTAGGCCCCGCCGGGCCATACTCATAGACAAGGGGAACCTCATGAACATCAAGACTGGCCTGGCCGCCGCGGCCATGGCGTTGGCAGGGTTGACGGCGGTGCCGGACGCGCTCGCCGCCGGCTATCCTGCCAAACCCATCACCATCATCTATCCGTACACCCCGGGATCGGCCTCCGACACCCTCAGCCGCGTGGTGGGCGAAGTGCTGCAAAAATCGTTGGGGCAACCCGTCATCGTGGAAAACAAGCCGGGCGCGGGCGGCACGATTGCGCTGGACTATGTGGTGCGGGCAGCGCCGGACGGCTACACCCTGGCCTTCACCGCCAGCGGCGCGATGGCGGTCAGCCCGCACCTGTACCATCTACGCTTCAAACCCGCCGACGCCCTGACGCCCATCACGACGCTGGTGGAAATCCCGTTCGTGTTCGTCACGCGGCCCGATCTGCCGGAGAAAACCCTGAAGCAGTTCGTCGACAAAGCCCGAGCTGCCCCGGGTGCGATCACCTCGGCCAACGCCGGCATCGGCACCCAGGCGCACCTGACGCAAATGATGTTCCTGAACGCCGCCGGCATCGACCTGAACGTCATCGCCTACAAAGGCGGCGCACCGGCCGTGAACGACCTGATGGGCGGGCACCTGGATTCGATGATCGACAACGCCGCCGCCCAGGCCGGCTATATCAATGCAGGCAAGGTGCGCGGTCTGTTCGTGACCAGCAAGTACCGGGTGGCCGCGTACCCGGATGTACCCACCGCCGAGGAAGCGGGCCTGCCCGGCTTTTCCGCCGTGGGTTGGTTCGGCCTAGCCGCGCCCAAGGGAACGCCGCCCGAGATCATCGACCGCCTGAACGCCGCCCTGGTCCAGGGCCTGAACGAACCCGCGGCGCGCCAGCGCCTGGTGGACGCAGGCTGGGTGCCGGTCGTGGGCACCCCGGCCGAAGCGCAGGCCCGCACCTTGGCCGACCTGGATGCCTTGGGGCAGATCGTGCGCAAGATCGGGCTGCAGCCGAACTGAGGGGGGCCGGCGCGGCGCATCGCGGGCTCGAATCCCACGGTAGCGCGTGCCGGACCGGCCGCTTGCGGGACGCCGCAACGCCTGGGCGCGGCCATCCCGCCATCAGTACCGCGCGTCCTTGGGCTTCTTGCCGTTGGGCCAGTCCTTTTCCTTGCCCGGAAAATCCGGGCGCGGCATATGGGTGAAGTATTCCGCGACGTCCACGGCGTCCTGGTCCGACAGCACGCCGCCCTCGCCCCAGGCGCCATGCGTGTTCACGCCCATCGGCATGCTGTTGCGGATGAAGGCCGCCGCCTTGTAGGTCCGCGCCAGGCCCGCGCCGATATTGAACGATTCGTCGCCCCACAGCGGCGGGAACACGATGTCGCCCGCGCGGTCCTTCTTGCCCTCCCCGTTGGCGCCATGGCAGGCGGCGCACTGCGCCGCATACAGGCCTTTGCCGCGCACCGGGTCGCCGACCAGCTTGGTGTCGATGGGCCAGGCGTTCTCGATCTGCACCTTGGCGCCGTGCGGCACATCTTGCGCCAGCCACTTCATGTAGGCCACCATCGCCTGCATTTCCGGCGAGGTCTTGTCCAGCGGCTTGCCGTTCATCGAGCGCATGAAACAGCCGTTGATGCGGTCTTCCAGCGTCACCACGCGGTTGGCGCGCGGGTTGAACTGCGGAAACGCATTGACCGTATTGATATACGGCGCCGCCAGCGGCTTCTTGCCCTGCTGCACGTGGCAGCTGTTGCAATTCATGCTGGCGCCCGTGTTCTGCGGCAGCAGCCGGCGGGTTTCGTTGAGCAGCCGCTTGCCGTAGTTGATCTGGTCGGCGTTGGGCTCTTTCGCGATCAGCGTGTCGGACGGAATGGTGTAGTCCGGCAGCCGCTTGCCGTCCTTGTCCAGCACCGGGAACGTCTTGGCGTTCGGGTCTGCCGCCGGCGCATCCTGCGCCGCCATCGCGGCCAGGCCGCCCGCGAACGCCAGCGCCAGCACGGCGGCGATCTTGACCATGCCGGTCTTCATAGTGCTACTCATGCTTGCCTCCCGACACGATGTTCGGTTTCTTGGTGGCCAGGAAGCCGCGGATGTGCGCCACATCGTCGTCGCCGATGGCCGGCGCCTGGTTGGTCCAGGCCGTGCGGATGAAATTGATGACGTCGGTGATGTCCCGGTCGCTCAGGTGGTTGAAGCCGGGCATCGCGAAGGCCATGGCGTCGTGGTCGTTGCCAGGCATCTTGCCGCCTTCCAGCGTGATCTGGATGATGGATTGCGGGTTCTGCGCGAACACGGCCGAGTTGCCGGCCAGCGCCGGGAAAATGCGCGGCATGCCCTGGCCGTCGGCACGGTGGCAGACCACGCACTGTTCCATGTAGATCACCGCCCCGCGCGAGTCGTAGCGGCCGTCCAGCAGCGCCGCGGTGGTGCTGTCCGCCTTGGCGGCAAACACCGGCAGCTTGCCCTGCACGGGCGGCAACTGCTTCAGGTAGGCCGCGATGCTGCCCAGGTCGTCGTCCGTGAAATAGCGCGTGCTGTGCTCGACCACGTCGGCCATCGCGCCAAACGCCGCCACCGTGTCGGTGCGGCCCGTCTTCAGGAACAGCGCGATATCGGCCGCAGTCCAGGACTGCAGGCCCTGGGCTTCGCCGCGCAGGCTCTTGGCGCGCCAGCCGTCGATCACCGCCCCCGACAGGAACGCGTCGCCGTCCGCCAGGGACAGCGCCTTTTCCTGGTAGGCCAGGCCACGCGGCGTATGGCAGGCGCCGCAATGTCCCGGCCCTTCCACCAGGTAGGCGCCGCGGGTCAGTTTCTCGTCGGCGCCGGCCGGGGCCGCGAACTGGCGCTTGCCGGCAAACAGCGCCTGCCACCACGCCATGGGCCAGCGCATGTTCAGTGGCCACGGAATGGTCGAGTCGGCGCTGGGCTTGCTGTCGGGCTGCACGTCGGCCATGAAGTAGGCATACAGGGCCTGCACGTCGGCGTCGGGCATGATGGCGTACGACGGATACGGCATGGCCGGATAGAGCGGCGTGCCGTCCTTGCGGATGCCGTACTGCACCGCGTTCTTGAAATCGGCGTAGCTGTAGGCGCCGATACCGGCGGTCTTGTCGGGCGTGATGTTGGACGAATAGATCGTGCCGACCGGCGTCTGCATCGCCAGGCCGCCCGCGAAGGGCTTGTCGCCCGGCACGCTATGAC
>NZ_JAELTJ010000193.1 GCF_016428805.1 Achromobacter sp. ASV32 | reverse complement strand
GGTAATCACTGAAGAAGTTGCAGACGCCACGCACGAAGATCAACCCGACCACTGCCAGCGGCAGCGCCCAGACATAATAGGGTTTGGTGCCCGCGAAGCCGTCATCGAGCAAGGGCTTCATAATGACGGCCAGCGTGGGCTGCGTGGCGGCGGCGCCGGCCATCAGCAGGGTCGCCAGCACCAGCCCCTTCCAGTAGGAACCGACCCGGGTATAGATGCGGCTCCAGAGTTCAGCTTTGACGGGCTGAGAGCCCGCGGGCGCGTTGCGTGCGGCAGAATTCAAGGAATCACTCGCTTTAATACAATTGTGCCCGGGATTGTACCGGCTACGCGCTGCGGCGCGGCCCCCCCTTTCTTTCAGCCTTTGATGCGCACCGCGCCTGCCCATGTCCGAAATCAGTTGCCTTTACGTCCGCTTGCCCAACTGGGTGGGTGATGTCTGCATGAGCCTGCCCAGCCTGCGTGCCCTGCAGGCCACTGGCGTGCCCCTGGTGATATGCGCCCGTCCCTGGGCCCGCGACCTGCTGGACGGCGTGGCAAAAAGGGATTTCATTCCCATGCTGGGAAAAGTGGGGCCAGATCGAGCGCAGGTCAGCGCCCACCGCCGCAGCCTGGGCGCAGATGGCCGCCGCGCGCGCGGGCTGCTGCTGCCGGACTCGCTGTCCAGCGCGCTCGTGTTCCGCTTGGCGGGACTGCCGTCGGCCGGCTATCGGGATGACGGCCGCAGCTTCCTGTTGCGCTGGCCGGTGGCCAAGCCGCAGGCGGCGTTGCACGCGGTGCAGTCCTGGCATCACCTGACGCGCGAGGCGCTGACCCGCTGGGGGCTGCCCGCCGGCCCGGCCGAACCCGGGCCCACCCTGGACCTGCCGCTGACGCCCGCCCACGAAAGCACGGCGTCGCTGGCGTTGGAAGCAGCAGGACTGGCCGGCCAGCGCTTCGTGCTGATCGCCCCCACCGCCACCGGCCTGCACCGGGGCAAGATCAAGGTTTGGCCAGGATTCGATACACTTACCCGCGCGCTGCAGGCACGGGGCCATACCGTGGTAATGTGCCCCCCTCCGGCGGAAACCGACGAAGCCCGGCGCAATGCGCCGACGGCACAGTTGCTGCCTGCCCTGCCTTTGGGTGCGTTCGCTGCCCTGACCGCCCGGGCGGCGCTGGTGATATGTAACGACTCCGGCGTGTCGCACGTCGCCGCGGCGGCGGCGGCCCGGGAACTGACGCTGTTCGGCGTCACCCGGCCGGGCCGCACCGGTCCGTGGTCGCCCCGGGCGGTATGCGTCGGATCGGAGACGGCATGGCCGTCCATCGAAACCGTGGAGCAGCAGGCCCATCTGCTGCTGGACGGTGCGCAGTAAACGGATTGTTTTGACATGACCTTTTCCAGCTATCTCGCGAATCTGATCATTCCCTACAACCTGTGCCTGACCCTGGTGGTCATCGGCTTGGTGCTCGGCCTGTTCCGGCTGCGCAAGACCGGCGGCGCCCTGATCGTCGGGGGCCTGCTGTGGGCCCTGGCCTGGTCGCTGCCCGCTACGTCGCTGTGGCTGGGCGGCGCGCTGGAAAGCCGCTATCCGCACCTGCCGCCCGCTGAATCGCCCACCGCCGACGCCATCGTGGTGCTCGGCGGCAATACCGCCAATGGCCGCGCCAACTGGTTCCTGCCCTACGACAAGGACACGGCAGTGGTGCGCGTAGATACCGCCGCGCAGCTGTACCTGGCCGGCCGCGCGCCCAAGGTGGTGCTGTCCGGCGGCGCGCTGGAAGGCGACGTCAGCGAAGCCCGCGGCATGGCCCACGCCATCCGCCAGCAGGGTGTGCCGGAAACGGCGCTGATCCTGGAAAACGCCAGCCGCACGACCTACGAGAATGCGGCCCTCACCGAAGACCAGCTCAAGACCCGCGGCATCGGCAAGGTTCTGCTGGTGACCTCGGCCCTGCACATGCCGCGCGCCATGGCGGCCTTTTCCAAGCAGGGCGTGGTGGCCATCGCCGCCCCCGCCCCGCCTCAGATCGTGCGCCCCGCCGACGGTTCGCTGAACCTGTGGCTGCCCGACCAGCGCACGTTTGACGCCAGCCGTTCCATCATCAAGGAATACGCCGGGCTGTTCGTGTACTGGCTGCGCGGGTGGGTCTGAACGTGGCCGCGGCGCTTGCCTGCCGGCCAGGCTGCGGGGCCTGTTGCATCGCGCCGTCGATCACCCGCCCGATTCCGGGAATGCCGGATGGCAAGCCGGCGGGCGTGCCCTGTATCCAGCTGCTGCCGGACATGCGCTGCGCCATTTTTGGCCAGCCTGCGCGGCCGGATTTCTGCGGCGGGCTGCAAGCCCAGCACGACATGTGCGGACCGGACCGGGAATACGCGATCCGCTGGCTCGACGAGTTGGAACGGGCCACCGCGCCACGGCATTGAAAACGGGACCTTGAAGGTCCCGTTTTTTTCGCCTCAAGCCGCTGGGTATCCCCGCCCGCGGCCGGATTCAAGCGCGCTCTTGCAACACCGCCTGATACAGCGCTTCATACCGCGACGCCACAGTTTCCCAGCTTTGGTCCCGGGCGATGGCCAGGCCGCGTTCGGACAGGGCCGCGCGCAGCTCGGGCTCGTCGCCCAGGCGCTGCAGCGCCTGCGCCAGTTGGGCGCCGTCGCGCGGATCTTGCAGGATGAGGGCGTCTTTGCCGGCTGACAGGTATTGGGCAAAACCGCAGTAGGCGGGCGAGCTGACCACTACCGGCAAACCATGGGACATGGCTTCCAGGGGCGCCATGGCATAGCTGTCGTTCAGGGTCGGATGGGCGTAGATGTCGGCCGCGGCGAAGTACTGGGCAACCTCGGGGGTGGGATCGACCAGCGTGACGCGCTGGGCGACTGCCCCGGCCGCGCGCACGCGTTCGCGGGTGGCGTCGTCGGCGCCCACCACCAGCAAGCGGTAGGGTGCGGGTAACAGCGCCAGGGCGTCGAGCAGCGCCGGCAGGCCCTTGCGCAACGGGTTGCGAGCCACCAGCAGACAGCCGATGGTGCCAGCGTCCCAACCCAGCCGGGCGCGGGTGGCATCCCGGCCAGCAGCGGCTTCGGGCGAAGGCAGCTTGACGCCGGGCGCGATGATGTCGACCGGCAATTGCGGGCCGTAGCTGCGGTGCAGCTGGTCCATGATCAGTCCGGACACCGCCACGACGCGGCGCGCCGGCGCCTGGCGCACGCGGAATTTTTCCAGCAGCAGATAGGTGGCCAGGCGCGGACTGAGCCAAGCGAGCGCCCGCTTGGCCGGCTTGGCACGGGTCAGCCGGTTGTAGCGCACCGGGGTGACGTGCATGACCTGGATTTCACCGGCCCAGCCATTCATGTGCGAATGCACGATGTCGTAGCGGCCGCGTGTCAGGCGGTCGGCCTTCCAAGCGAAATACAACACCCGCATCCAGCTGGGCAGCCAGCCGGGAAAGCGGATGGGCAGGAAAGGGAACGGCAGGTCGCTGTCGAAGTCGCGGGCGACGATGGAGACGTCGTGGCGCTCGCCGAGCACGCGCATCAGTTCGACCCCATAGGCCTCGGCACCGCCGAAGCGGTTGCCGAAGCGGTCGACCAGCAATGCGATGCGCAACCGCCGCTCAGCCGCGCCCGCGGGTGTCTTCATAGCGGGTCAGGCATTTCTGCAGGAAACGGAAGATGCCGGTCGAGCGCGACACGGTCACCCGCGGCAGGCCGAAGGGATCGTCACTGGCGTTGGCCAGGCCCCGCTTGGTCAGCGTGGCATTGTCATAGCCGGCTTCGCGGGCCATGACCAGGTGCTCGGGGCCGTGATCGCCGTAGGGATAGCAGAAGGCCGTGACGGGCGCGCCCAGCGCCTGTTCGAGCACATCCTTGGACTCGACCATCTGGCGGCGGGCCTCGTCGGGCGTCATCTCGGGCAGATGGACGTGGTCCAGCGTGTGCGACCCGACTTCATGGCCGGACGCGGCCCACTGGCGCATTTCTTCGACGGTCATCAGCGGCGAAAACGGGATGCCGATCTTGGCGTCCCAGACGTTGCCGCCGTCGAACTGGTTGGCTACCAAATAGTTGGTGGCCGTGAAACCCAGCTTGTCCAGCACCGGCATGGCGTTCTGGACCACGTTGCGGTAGCCATCGTCGAAGGTCAGGCCGAACACCTTGCCGCGGCGTTCGCCGCGCACGTAGGGCATGACGTCGCGCATCGACAGGCCGCGGTAACCCAGGAAACGCATCCAGCGCATCTGGCGCGCGAAGTCGTCGGGGTGCACCGTCAGGCCGCGAAACGGCGTGCCCTTGGGGTTGGGCTCGCCGATCTGGTGGTACATGAGAATGGGGATAGACATAGCGCGGATTATAAGCGCTCAGTGTCCGCCCAAAGTTCGCTGGTAGACGTCGATTGTTGCTTGGGCGAAACGCGCCAGATTGAAGTCGCGCAGGCTGGTTTCGCGGGCATTGGCGCCCATGGCCCGGACCTTGTCGGGGTGAGCCAGCATGTCCTGCAGGCGCGCGGTCATGGCGGCCACGTCACGCACCGGCACAATCCAGCCATCGACCCCTTCCGTGACGTTTTCGGGCAGGCCGCCGGCGTTGGTGACCAGGGCGGGCAAGCCCAGGCCCATGATCTCGCGGCAGGCGAACGACAGCGCCTCGCGGTAAGACAGCACGAAGCCGGCGTGACACGAGGCCAGCGCGGCGCGCACGTCATCGAGCAAACCGGGAAAGCGCACCTGGTCGATCATGCCCAGCTCGCGCACGCGCGCCAGCTTGGCTTCGCTGGGAGGATCGCCCGCGACCAGCAGCAGCACGCGTTCCTTGTCGCCGGGCGGCAACGCCGCGACGGCGGCCACCAGGTCGAGCCAGCCCTTGTCGTAGTCGGTGCCGCCAGCGCTGCCCAGCAACAGCTTGCCGCGCCACTCGGGGCCGAAGAAGATGTCGCGCAGCTTGTCCAGGCTCTCGGCGGGCGGCGGCGCGAAAAACTGGGTGTCGATACCGTGGCGAATCGTGGTGATCGGACGCCGCTGGTAGGGCGAATCGGCCAGGAACCGGTGGATGTAATCGCTGACGGCGATGCTATGGTCGGTGGCCAGCGCCACCCGCAGCTTGTGGCCGAAACTGGTCACCGGATGGTCGTTGTGCTTGGTGAAGACGATGCGCGGGCGGCGCGCCATGGCCAGCGTGGCCAGCATGACCTGCTTGTGGTCGGCCGAGCCGTTGGCATGGATGATGTCGAAGCGGCCCGTCTTGATCAGGCGGCGCAGGCGGGCCCGGTCGCCGAACCAGGACGAGGGGCGCGTGGTGTAGCGCATGTCCACGACCGTGACGCCGGCAATCGCCTTGGCGTAGCGGTACAGGCGGCTGCTGGCGGGCGCGGCCACGGTAATCTGGTGATCCGCCGCCAGGGCGCGCGCCAGGTTGATGATGTAGGTGACGTGGCCGCCGCCGTTGTTGGCGTGGAAGTTGGTGTAGAGGATCCTCACTTCTTCTTCTCGGCCAGGAACATCAGCTTTGAATAGCGGAAGAAGCTGCCCGCGGCCGCGGTGACGGCCAGCACCAGGCCATGGCGGCCATCCAGAAAACCGCGCCGGATCAGGTAGATGCGTACAAAGGTCCAGAAGCTGTGACCCAGCGCGCCGAGGACGGACGTGCGCCGGCCCTTGGCGTACATCATGGCGGCGGCATCGGACGAATAACGGTTGATCTTGGTGATCAGCGCGTCCAGGTTGTCGTAGGGGTAGTGGTGGAAATAGCCTTTGAGCTGCAGCGGCTGGCCGTTGACCGGCACCACGCGTTCGTGCACGGCCGCGTCATTGAAGCGCGCCGTGCCCCGCTTGAACAGGCGCAGCACGTAGTCGGGCCACCAGCCGCTGTGGCGGATATCGCGGCCGCAGAAGTTGGACAGGCGCGCGATTTCATAGGTATCGGCGGCCGGGGCGTTGATGGTGTCCTGGATTTCGCGGGCCAGTTCGGGCGTGACGCGCTCGTCGGCATCGATCGACAGCACCCAGTCGCCGGTGGCCAGGTCCAGCGCGCGGTTCTTCTGCGGGCCGAAGCCGGGCCAATCGGGCGTGATTTCAACCCGGGCGCCCAGGGCGCGTGCCAGTTCCACCGTGCCATCGGTGCTGCCCGAGTCCACCACGATGAATTCGTCCGCAAAGGCCACGGACTTCAGGCAATCGGCGATGTTGGCCGCTTCGTTCTTGGTGATGACAATGACTGATAACTTCATCCGCGATTCCTAAGACGCTTTTTCCAGGCCTTCCAGGCGTGATAGCGCGGTCCCCAGAAGGGATCGCGCGACAACCAGATGCGCCGGTTCAGCCAGGTGCCGCCCTGGTTGCGCACCGCGAAGCGGTAGATGTGTTCGGGGTCCGCGGCGGGCGTGTTCTGGCCAAAAGGGTCGGTAGTGTACAAGTGGCGGAAACCCGCCTGCCGGGCTGCCGCCACGTAGTCGGCGTCGAAATAGCCCTGGGGCCAGCAGAGATGATCGCTGGCCTGCCCCAGGCGGCGCGTCAGCGTTTCGCGCGAGTCGGCCAGTTCCTGGGCGATGTGCGCGCGCTTGGCGTCGACATCGGCCCCGCAGACCTTGTCCCAGCGCGTGTGGGTATGGGTGTGCGAATGGAATTCAAACGTACCGGCCGCCTGCATAGCCTCGATTTCGCTCCAGCGCAGCATGACGTCGTCGCTGCGGCCTTCGGCCACCGCCTTCTTGCAAGCATCGTGGTCGGGCGTGGCCGGCAGCGGCAGGCCCTGCCCCGCATGGGGCCGCACCGGACCGTCACCGATCCAGCCGGTGATGGTGAACAACACGGCGCGCATGCCGTGGCGCGCCAGGATCGGATGGGCGTGGACCCAGTTGTTCAGGTAGCCGTCGTCGAAGGTGATGAGCACGGAGCGCTCGGGCACCGGCGCGCCGGCCAGATAGGCGGCGAACTGATCGGTGGACAGCGACTGGTAACCAGCCCGCGCCAGTCGGGACATCTGCGCCTCGAAGACATCGGGCAAGGCGTTGATCATGCCGCCGGCCGGCGTGACATGGTGGTACATCAGCACCGGGACGTTGGGCGCGTTCATCCGCGCCGCTCCGCCAGCCATTTGGCGTAGATGGCTTCGGTGGTTTCGGCCAGGCGGGCCGGCGAGAAGACGCCCTCTTCCCAGACCATCTTGCGGCCGGCCTCGCCCATGCGGCGGCGCAGCGCCGGGTCGTCGATCAGCCTTTCCAGCGCGGCGGTCAGCGCGGCCGGGTCCTTGGGCGGCACCAGGATGCCGGTTTCGCCGTTGCGGAACATCTCGGACACGCCGCCCACGTCGGTGCCGATGACCGGCAGACCGCTGGCCTGGGCTTCGACGTAGACGGTGCCGGAGGCTTCCTGCTGGGTCGCCAGCGCGAACAGGTCGCACCCGGCCAACAGGTTGGGCACGTCGCGCCGGGTGCCCATCAGGTGGATGCGGTCTTGCAGGCCGCGCTCGGCCACGTAGGCTTCGGTCTGCTCGAATACGGGCGAACCGCCGCCCACGAAGACCAGATGCAGCTTGGGCCGGCTGGCCATCAGCGGCGCGATGGCATCGATCAGGTCCTTATGGCCTTTGGTGGCACGCATGACGGCCACGCAACCCACCACTAGGTC
>NZ_JAELTJ010000192.1 GCF_016428805.1 Achromobacter sp. ASV32 | reverse complement strand
GCCCTGCGCCGCCTGGTGCGCCATTTCCTGGCCGCCGGGGTGGACGGCCTGGTCGTCTGCGGCAGCACGGGCGAGGCCGCGGCGCTGGATGACGCCGAGCAACTGGCGGTGCTGGATGCCGTGCTGGCCGAGGCCGGCCGCCTGCCCGTGGTGATGGGCCTGGCGGGCAACCACCAGGGCCATGTGCTGCAGCGCCTGGCGGCGTTCGGCACGCGACCGCTGGCCGGCATCCTCGCACCCGCGCCGTATTACGTGCGCCCTGGCCAGGACGGCGCGGCCGCCTATTTCCGCTGCCTGGCCGATGCGTCGCGCTTTCCCCTGGTGCTGTACGACATTCCCTATCGCACCGGCACATCGCTGGAGACCACGACATTACTGGCGCTGGCGGCGCATCCGAACATCGCCGCGATCAAGGACTGCGGCGGTTCCCTGGACAAGACGCTGGCGCTGATTGCCGATGGCAACATGGCCGTGCTGGCGGGCGAGGACCTGCAAGCGTTGTCGCTGCTGTGCCTGGGCGGCGCCGGCATCATCGCGGCGGCCGCGCATATCCGCCCCGACCTGTTCGTGGCCATGTACCAGGCGGTGCGGGCGCAGCAACTGGATCTGGCCCGTCGCCTGTTCCAGGCGCTGGCGCCCATCATCCAGCTGGTATTCGCCGAGCCCAATCCCGGCCCGGTAAAGGCCCAGCTCGGACGGCAGGGCCTGTTGAGCGAGGAACTGCGTCAGCCCATGCCCACGGCCAGCGCGGCGCTGGCGTTGCGCATGGACGCCGCCGTGGCGGGCCTGAACCGGCAGTTTCCCTGCCAATAGCGGGATCGGAGCCGCCTGCCCGGCGGCTTTTGGACGCTCGGATTCATTTGGTAATAAATGTCTCAGCGGGATGCTGTCGGATTGCTTATGATGCCGCCATTCTCCGGGGTGAAACAAAACGTTCATGGCTCAAGCTTTTGTAGCGTTGTCCGCCTGGCAAGTCATGCTGGCGGGTCTGCTGTTCTTCGGCGGCATCTACCTGCTTTTCGGCGCGGCCACCTGGCTGCTGACCCAGCACATCCTGCCCGCGCTGGGCATTGGCCGGCCGCTGGACCCTCGGCCTCTGGCCCCGGGCCAGCTGCGGCGCGAATTCGCCCAATCGGGCCTGTCGATCCTGCTGTTCGGCACCGGCATGATTTTTCCGTGGGGCCTGTTGCAGCTGGGCTGGGCGCACCTGGATCCGGACGCCAGCTGGCAGAAGATCACGCTGGAAATCCTGGTGCTGGTGGCCTGGAACGACGTGCATTTCTGGGTCAACCATCGCTTGCTGCACACCAAACTGCTGCGCCGCTTCCACTTGCCGCACCACCGGTCGGTGGTGACCACGCCGTTCTCGACCTACAGCTTTCATCCCATCGAAGCGCTGATGCTGGGCAACGTGATCATGCTGCCGATGGTGCTGCACGACTTCAGCTTCTGGTCGCTGGCGTCCGTGCCGCTGTTCAGCCTGTTCTTCAATTGCATCGGCCACGCCAACTACGACTTTTTTCCCAACGTGTCCTATTCGCATTGGTTTGCCGCCAGCCGCCGGCACCATCTGCACCACGCCTGTTACAACGGCAATTTCGGCTTCCAGTTCACCTTTATGGACCGCCTGTTCCGCACCCGGCTGAAGGCCGAGGCGGCCGGGCCCCAGCTGGAGGCTTTCCGAAAGCGAGAATCGCTTGGCGGACAGGCTTAAGCCGCGGCGCCGACTGCCCG
This sequence comes from Achromobacter sp. ASV32, assembly GCF_016428805.1. Classification (GTDB taxonomy): domain Bacteria; phylum Pseudomonadota; class Gammaproteobacteria; order Burkholderiales; family Burkholderiaceae_B; genus Achromobacter. Next base: position 6,118 of record NZ_JAELTJ010000192.1, on the reverse strand, counting down.
CGCTGCGCAACCGGCGCGATTGGCAGAGCCTGGCGTACCTGGCCGCGCTGCCCCTCCTGGCGGCGTGGCAATGGTTCCATGGTTTCTGGTGGCCGCTGTACGCGCTGATGCTGTTCCTGACCCTGGGTATCGGGGTGATCCACCATAATCACACGCACATCCGCATGTGGCGGGGGCGCTGGACGAACCGGGCCACCGACTTCTGGATCACGCTGCTGCAGGGGCATCCCACGTTCGTCTTCTATCCGGCGCACGTGGCCAATCACCACCGCTACAAGCACGGCGCGCTCGACGTGGCGCGCACCTACCGGTTCGGCGGCGATACCAATCACTTGTGGGGCTACCTGATCCACCCCGCGCAAGCCGTCTGGGTGCTGTATCCGCTGTTTTTCACCTGGCTGGGCCGCCTGCGCCGGCATTGGCCGGGCGCCTGGCGCTATTGCCTGTGCCAGTACGGCGCCTGGCTCGGGCTGTGGGGCGGCCTGCTGGCCGTGAACCCGGTCAAGGCGCTGGTGTTCGTCATCGTGCCGCAACTGCACGGCCTGCATTGGCTGCTGGCCACCAACTACCTGCAGCACGCGCATGCCGATGGCGGACCGCGTGCCGTGGCTGGCCTGAACTACGCCCGCAATTTCGAAGGACTGGTCAATCCGTTGCTGTTCAACATCGGTCTGCATACCGCGCACCACGAGCATCCGCGCGCCCACTGGTCCGAACTGACCCGTCTGCATCGTGACCACTACCGGACCCGCGTGACACCCGCGTTGAACGAGGGCGGGCTGACCCCCTATATGTTCCGCGTGTTCGTGCTGGGCACCTTCCTGCCGCGTTTTCGCAGCCGCTCGTGCATGGCGCCCGAGCACGTGCGCTAGCACCGCCTACCCATACCTGCCACTAGAGACCCGTCATGCCTATCGCGTTTAATCGTGTCTATCTGGAAAGCGCCGGCTACTTCATGCCGGGCGAGCCCGTGTCCAACGAGGCCATGGACAGCTACATCGCGCCGCTGAACCGTATGTCCAGCCGCATCAAGACCCGTATCCTGGCCGAAAACGGCATCAAGCAGCGCTACTACGCGATTGACCCGGAAGGCGCCACGGTCTTCACCAATGCGCAGCTGGCCGCCAACGCGATCCGTGATTGCCTGCGGCGCAACGACGGCGACCTGGCGGACGTGTCGCTGCTGACCAGTGGGTCGTCCGGCGGCGATGCGCTGATGCCGGGCTTTGCCAACATGATCCAGGGCGAATTGGCCGCCCATCCGATGGAAACCCTGTCGGTGCATGGCATCTGCGCCGCGGGCGTATCGGCGATCCAGACCGCCGCGCAAGGCGTTGAAATGGGCGGGCATGCCCGCGCGCTGGCCGTGGCCGCCGAACTGCCGTCGCGGCTGTTCAAGCGCTCGCGCTTCGCGGCGCGCGGCTACGATGCCGACTTCGACGCGCACTTCCTGCGCTGGATGCTGTCCGACGGCGCTGGCGCGGTGCTGCTGGGCCAGGGCGGGCGGCCGTTGCCGGGCGCCTCCAGCGGCGTGCGGCTGCGCCTGAAATGGGTGCACCAGCGGTCCTTCTCGGGCGATTACCCCGTGTGCATGCAATTGGGCCTGTCGGCCGACCGGCAAAAGGGGCACCTGGACTATCCGTCGTGGAACGAGGCCGAGGCGGATGGCGCCTTGTCGCTGCGCCAGGACATCCGCCTGCTGCCGCATCTGTTCGACATCGGCATTCATGAATATGCCAAGCTGGTGCGCGACGGCTGGCTGGACCCGGACCAGGTGGACCATTTCCTGTGCCATTACTCGTCCGAGAAGTTCATCCCGGTGGTCGAAGACCTGATGGAGAAGGCCGGCCTGGTGATCCCGCGTGAGCGCTGGTTCAGCAATCTGGCCTGGCGCGGCAATACGGGCGCGGCGTCGATCCTGATCATGCTGGCTGAATTCCTGGAGACGCGCGAGGTCAAGCCCGGCGAGCAGATCTTCTGCTACATCCCCGAGTCGGGCCGTTTCATGGCTGCCTATATGCTGCTGGAAGCCGAAGCGGTGCAGGGCGCCACGGTGGCCGTGTCCGCGGGCGCCACGCCGACGGCCAAGGGACATGAAGACGCTCATAGCGCGGATGCCGACGCGATCGCGCCGCCGCACGATCCCGACATGGCGCCCCAGGGCCTGGGCCAGCTGCTGACCGAATTGGCGGCGATCTGGCACGACTACCGGTCGCGCGTCTGGCGCACGCCGGTGGTGCGCCGCCTGCGCAACCGCCAATTCCAGACCGCCGACTACCTGAACTGGATGGAGAACTGGATTCCGCAGGTGCGCGAAGGCAGCAAGTGGATGCGTGAAGGCGCGGCCTCGCTCACCGAGCAATACCAGCCGCTGGCCGCCTTGATCGACATGCATGCCGGCGAAGAGCAGAACGACTTCCAGATCCTGTTCCAGGATTACCGCACGGCTGGCGGCACGATCGACAACATCGACCTGCTGCGCCGCAATCCCGGCGGCGAGGCCTTGAACGCCTATCTGCACAGCCTGGCCGCCACGCGCGACCCGATCGGCCTGTTGGGCGCCATCTACATCATCGAAGGCACCGGCCAGCGCATCGTGCCGGCGCTGCTGCCACTGCTCAAGGCCAGCCTGAAGCTGCCGCCCGATGCGTTCCGCTTCCTGGAATACCATGGCCACAATGACGAGAACCACCTGGCTCGCTGGTTGACCGCGGTGGAGCTGGCGCTGGACTGTGACGAAGACGGCCGCGCCGAGCGGCGCATTGTCGATACCGCGCGCCGCACGGCCGCGCTGTACCTGATGCAGTTTCATCATGTGATGGAGGACGATGCCACATGAACAAGGAACCGGATTTCCTTGCCAAGGAGCATGATCCCGCCGATCCGAGCCCGTGGCTGGCCTTGTACCTGGATCGCAGCACCCCGCTGCCGGACAAGGTCAAGAAGGCCTGGTTGACGGATTCGAGCTGCGCTTCGCGCCAGTATCTGCTGCCGTTCCTGCGGCCGCTGGCGCGCGCGTTCATCATCCTCATTCAGGTCATCAAGACCTTCCTGCCGCGCCGTTGGTCGCATTCCCGGCTGCTGCACCGCATCCTGGCGTGGGGCCTGAAGCGCTTCGTGTCACCCGAGGCCAACTGGCTGATCCTGCGGCATTTCCACCTGGGCGCCCAGGCGCTGTCGTTCATCGCGGCCAACTCGCCGGTGCGCATCACCACTACGCCGCTCGAGCCGATGGAGATCGACGACCTGAAGGACGAGCTGTTCGTCAAGCACGACCTGAACCTGTTCAATTTCGTGATCCGGCTGAACCAGGCGTTGCGCGACGCCGGCGTTGAAATGCATGCGCCGGAGCAGGTCGATTTCTCGATGATCCGCGATCCCGACCTGCGGTTGGAAGACATGCCGCGCGGCAAGCTGAATTTCCTGGATCTGCAAAGCGCCATCGAGCTGTTCACGCCGCTGTATCAGCTGATGCTGACCGACAACGATTTCTGGCGCGCGGCCAACTCGCTGCAGCTGGACGAGACCATCGGCATCTACGCGGCCAAGCTGCTGGGAGCGCCGCAGCACCTGATTCTGGTGAACAACAGCCATCCGCTGGTGCCCATGTCGACGTTGCGCGCGGGCTATCGACTCGTGCTGCATGGCCTGTCGACCGAAATGCTGCACAGCCTGCTGATGGAAATGAAGGCTGCCCAGGCCGGCGCCGAGCCGCCCGCGCCGATCGCCTGAGGATCGCGGACCACAGCCCGGCCCGGATGCAAGTCCGGGTTGTCCCCGCGTGGCAGGGCAAAGTGGCTGCGCTATATTGCGACCCTTGTCCGCCGTACCTCGCCAGGCCGCGCTCGCGCGGCCTGAATGTCTATTTCGGAAGCGCTTGCAATGTCCCAGTCCATCGAAGTCCTAGCCACTGTCTTGTTTGTCGTGGCGGTGCTTCATACCTTTTCCGTCCCGGTGTTTGCCCGCCTCGCCCATCGCGGCGGGCCGCATGCCGGCTTCTGGCATCTGCTCTCGGAAGTGGAGGCAGTATTTGGCGTCTGGGCCTTTGCGCTGATCGTGGCGATGGCCGCGTTGTCCGGGCCGCCCGCGGCCATCGACTACATGGACACGCGCAACTTCACCGAGCCGCTGTTCGTCTTCGCCATCATGGTGGTGGCGGCCAGCCGTCCGATCCTGGAGCTGGTGGGGTTGCTGGTGCGCCTGGCGGCGCGCGTGGTGCCGCTGCCGCGCGAGCTGGCGACTTTCTTCGTGGTGATGTCGCTGGTGCCGCTGGGCGGCTCGTTCATCACCGAACCCGCGGCGATGACGCTGGCGGCGATCCTGTTGCGCGACGCGTATTTCCGCACCAGCGGGCGCGCCGGCTTCAAGTACCTGACCCTGGGCGTGCTGTTCGTCAACGTGTCGATCGGCGGCGTGCTGACCTCGTATGCGGCGCCGCCAGTGCTGATGGTGGCGTCCACGTTCGGCTGGGATTCGGCCTTCATGGCGCAGCATTTTGGCTGGCGGGCGGCGGTGGCCGTCTGCCTGAACGCCGGCCTGCTGACTTTCGTGTGCCGCAAGGCGCTGCTGGAGCGCTCGGTGGGCACGGGGGGCGGCGTGGATGCGCCCGAGGGCCAGGATAAGCGTCCGCCGGTGCCGGCCGTGGTAATGCTGATTCACCTGGTGTTCCTGGTTGCCGTCGTGCTGACCGCGCATCATCCCGCCATTTTCCTCGGTCTGCTGATGATGTTCATCGGCTTTGCCGAGGCCTACAAGCGCCATCAGAACCGCCTGCTGATCAAGGAAGGCCTGATGGTGGGGTTCTTCCTGGCCGGCCTGGTGGTGCTGGGGGGATTGCAGAAATGGTGGCTGCAGGATCTGCTGGGCGGGTTGCAGCCCTTCGTGCTGTTCTGGGGCGCCACCGCCCTGACAGCAGTGACCGACAACGCCGCGCTGACCTACCTGGGTTCGCTGGTGGAAGGCACGGGCGAGGCCTGGCGCTATATGCTGGTGGCCGGGGCGGTGACGGGCGGCGGCCTGACGGTCATCGCCAACGCGCCCAACCCGGCCGGTTTTGCCATCCTGAAAAACCATTTTCCGGATGGCAGCATCTCGTCCGGGCGGCTGTTTTTGTCCGCCTTGGGCCCGACGCTGGTGGCCGCCGTGATGTTTCTGTTGCCTGTCTGACGGGGCAAGGGGCGGCGCCCTGGCGACCGCCCCGGAAGGCCCGCCGCGAGGTTGCCGCCGGCCCTTCATGAAAAACCGCTAAAATTCAAGACTTTCCCGTATTTTTCCGGCCTTGCCCGCCCGTTGTCCGGTGCAGAGCCAGTCCCGGCCTCGTTGCCCTGTCCGCAGGGCCTTGCCGGCGATCCTGGCGCCGCATCCGTCCGGCCGACGGTTATTGAACCGCCGGGCCCGCGCCTGGGAGCCCTCGATGCCCATCTACGCTTATAAGTGCAGCGCCTGCGGCCATGCCAAAGACGTCTTGCAGAAGATTTCCGACGCGCCGCTTTCGGTTTGCCCCGAATGCGGCCAAAGCACGTTCTCCAAGCAGGTGACCGCGGCTGGATTCCAGCTCAAGGGGTCCGGCTGGTACGTCACCGATTTCCGTAATGGCAGCGGTGGCAACCAGGCCACCGGCGCCGCAGCGCCGGCATCGTCATCCGACAATGCCGCCCCGGCAGCCAGCCCGGCGCCCGCCGCCAGCACGCCGGCACCGGCTGCCGCCCCCGCGCCTGCCGCGGGCTCGGCTTCCGCTTCCTGAGCCCGCGCGCGATGCGGATGCGCGTCATCAAAAAGTACTTCATCACCGGCCTGCTGATCTGGGTTCCCCTGGTCATCACGGTGTGGGTGCTGGGACTGCTGGTCGCGACCCTCGAAGGGTTCGTGCCCGGCTTTCTGTCGTCCGAATCGCTGTTCGGCGTCGACATTCCCGGCTTCCGCTTCGTCCTGGTCATCGTGGTGGTGCTGTTGACGGGCATCTTCGCGGCCAACCTGCTTGGCCGCACCATGGTGGACCAGTGGGAAAACCTGCTGGGCCGCATTCCCCTGGTGCGCTCGATCTACAACTCGGTCAAGCAGGTCAGCGATACCGTGCTTGCCCCCAATGGTCAGGCGTTCCGCCGCGCGGTGCTGTTGC
>NZ_JAELTJ010000191.1 GCF_016428805.1 Achromobacter sp. ASV32 | reverse complement strand
CTGCCCAACCGCTACTTCCTGCACGCTGGCGGCTGGTACGCCCGCATCGGCGGCCTGGCCGCGCTGCGCCCGGGGCAGGAACGCATGCTCACGCCGCTGCCCCTGGTACACATGAACGCCATGGCCTATTCCGCCATGGCCATGGTGCTGACCGGCGGCTGCCTGATTCCGCTGGATCGCTTCCATCCCAAGACCTGGTGGGACAGCGTGCGCGACTCCGGCGCCACCGTGCTGCATTACCTGGGCGTGATGCCCGCCATCCTGATGAAGGCCGAACCGTCCGCGCAAGACCGCCAGCCCGCCATCCGCTTCGGCTTCGGCGCGGGCGTGGACCGCAAGCTGCAGCAACCGTTCGAGGAACGCTTCGGCTTTCCGCTGCTGGAGGCCTGGGCCATGACGGAGACGGGCGCGGGCGCCGTCATCATCGCCAATAAGGAACCCCGCCATATCGGCGAAAGCTGCTTCGGCGCCGAGGAAGACGATGTCGAAGTTCGCATCGTGGCCGACCATGGCGGCGAGGCAGCGGCCGGCGAGCCGGGCGAGTTGCTGGTGCGCCATGCCGGCGCCGATCCGCGCTACGGCTTTTTCGCCGGGTACCTGAAGGACGCGGACGCCACCGACCAGGCCTGGGAAGGCGGCTGGTTCCATACCGGCGACATCGTGCGGCGTGAAGCCGACGGTGCGCTGCGCTTTGTCGACCGCAAGAAAAACGTGATCCGCCGCAGCGGCGAGAACATCTCGGCCGTGGAAGTGGAAAGCGTGCTGCTGCAACATCCGCTGGTCAAGGCCGTGGCGGTCGCCGCGGTGCCCGACCCGGTGCGCGGCGACGAGGTGCTGGCCTGCATCGTCGCCGAAACCCCGCCCGCCAGCGACGCGGCCCGCGCCGACGCCGCCCGCGACATTGTGCAATGGAGCCTGCAGCAGCTGGCCTACTACAAGGCGCCCGGCTACGTTGCCTTTGTCGACAGCCTGCCGCTCACTACCACCAACAAGATCCAGCGCGGCGAAATGAAGACATTGGCGCCGACGTTGCCGGGCACGCCTGGCTGCGTCGACACCACTGCCATGAAAAAGCGCCAGGGGTCTGCCCAATGACCGCCCCGCGCGCCCGCTACGACGGCGTGGTGGCGGCCCTGCCCGTCAGCATTCCGTACGAGCGCTATTCGACGCTGGCCGCGCATGGCTGGCTGGGCCGGGCGCTGGCCGCGCTGATCCGCCAGGCCGGCATCGCCAAGACGGATGTCGACGGCCTGTGCGTGTCCAGTTTCACGCTGGCGCCGGACACGGCCGTAGGGCTGGTGCAGCATCTGGGCATGAGCCCGCGCTGGCTCGATCACATTCCGATGGGCGGCGCCAGCGGCGTGGCCGCCTTGCGCCGCGCCGCGCGCGCGGTGCAGGCGGGCGACGCCGGCATCGTCGCCTGCATCGCCGGCGACACCAACCAGGTGGACTCGTTCCGCAACACCGTCAGCCAGTTTTCGCGCTTTGCGCAGGAAGCCGTCTACCCCTACGGCGCGGGCGGCCCCAACGCCAGTTTCGCGCTCCTGACAGCCCACTACATGCGCGCCACCGGCGCTACCCGTGAAGACTTCGGCAAGGTCTGCGTGGCGCAGCGCGACAACGCCCTGCGCTACCCGCCCGCGCTGATGAAAAAGCCGCTGACGCTGGCCCAATACCTGGACGCCCGCGTCATCGCCGACCCGATCCACCTGTTCGATTGCGTCATGCCCTGCGCGGGCGCCGACGGTTTCCTGGTCATGTCCGAAGCCCGCGCCCAGGCGCTGGGCCTGCCCTACGCCCGCATCCTGTCCACCATCGAACGGCACAACGCCTGGATCGAAGACCCGATCCAGACCCGCGGCGGCTGGACCGTGGACATCGACGAACTCTATGGCATGGCCAACGCCGCGCCGGCCGACATGGATTTCCTGCAGGCCTATGACGACTACCCGGTCATCAACCTGATGCAGATGGAAGACCTGGGCTTTTGCGCCAAGGGCGCGGGGCCCGAATTCGTGCGCGCCAATACCTTCACGGTGGACGGCAGCCTGCCTTTCAACACCAACGGCGGCCAACTGTCCGTGGGCCAGGCAGGCGCGGCCGGCGGCTACCTGGGCATGGTCGAAGCCCTGCGCCAACTGACCGGCACGGCGGGCGGCACCCAGGTGGCCGGCGCGCGCCTGGGCCTGGTCAGCGGCTTCGGCATGATCAATTACGACCGCGGGCTGTGCACCGCCGCGGCCATCCTGGCGAGGAGCGACGCATGACCGAGCCGCTAGCCAAGCCGCCGCGCAAGAACCCGGTGGCGCGCACCCGCCAGCCGACCCTGCCGCCCGGCGCCCGCAGCCGCGCCGCACTGGGCCTGACGGCCGCGGCCGCCGAAGGCCGCTTCGACCTGCAGACCTGCGCCGACTGCGGCGCGGTGCAATATCCGCCGCGCGACGCCTGCGGCCATTGCCTGTCCGACCGCCTGCCGTGGCGGCCGGCGGATCCTCATGGCGTGCTGCTGGTCAGCACCACCCTGCATCACAGCAACGACCTGTACTTCCGCGAGCGCCTGCCCTGGCGCGTGGGCACCGTGCGCATGGACGCCGGCCCCTCTGTCGTGGCCCACGTCCACCAGGACTGCGCCGACGGCGCGCGCGTGCGGCTGGCGCTGAAGCTGGACCGCGCCGGCCAGGCCGTGATGATCGCCCTGCCCGAAAGGAATACGCCGAACATGCAAGACGACAAGACCCTGCGCGAAACCTCGTGCGATCCCAAATTCCGCCGCGCGCTGGTCACCGACGGCAAGTCCGCGGTGGGCCAGGCGGTGGCGCGCGCGCTGCTGGATGCCGGCAGCCCGACCGTGTTCCTGGGCGATCCGCAGACCTGGCGCCAGGACGCCGGCTTCAACGCACTGGCGGCCGACCCGCGGGTGCAGACGCTGGCGCTGGACGTGACCGACTCCGATTCCGTCGAACGCGCCGCGGCGTCCATCGGCGGCAAGGTCGAGATCCTGGTCAACACAGCCGACCTGGAACGCGAAGGCGGCCTGCTGGACCGGCGCGACGTGAACACCGCCCGCGATGCCATGGACGTGAACGTGCTGGGCCTGATGCGGCTGGCGCACTGCTTCGGCCCGGCGTTGTGCGGCCGCGCCGCCGATGGCGTCAACAACGCGGCGGCCTGGGTCAATGTGCTGTCGATCTACGCCCACATGAACCTGCCGTCGCGCGGCATGTGGTCGGCCTCGAAGGCCGCCGCGCTGTCGCTGGCGCAGTGCCTGCGCGCCGAAATGCGGCCCGCGGGCGTGCGGGTGGTGAATGTGTTTCCGGGTCCGGTCGATCACGAATGGGAGCAGCGCACGCCGCCCCCGCGCGTGGCGCCCAAGGCCATCGCGAGCGCCATCGTGCGCGCGCTGCAGGAGGGCGTCGAAGACGTGTACGTCGGCGACGTGGCGCAGGAGTTCCGCGCGCGGCTGGCGGAAAACCCCAAGGGACTGGAACGGGAGCTGGGCGCCTGACGCGCCGCCCGATCCGACGACACGAAGACCAAAGGAGCCATAGATGAGCCAACCCATTCTTGCCCAATTCATGACCGAACTGGTCTCGGGCCGCATCCGCCTGGTGGACCTGACCGAGACGCTGACCCCGGAATTCCCCACCATCGTGCTGCCGCCGGAATTCGGCCAGGCCTGGCCCTTCCGCATCGAAGAGATCTCGCGCTACGACGAGCGTGGGCCGGCCTGGTACTGGAACAACTTTTCGTGCTCCGAGCACACCGGTACCCACTTTGATGCGCCGGTGCACTGGGTCACGGGCAAGGACCAGCCGGACAACACGGTGGACACGATTCCCGTGGACGCCTTCATTGCCGGCGCCTGCGTCATCGACTGTTCCGCAGAGGCCCGCGACAACCCCGACTTCCTGCTGACCATCGACTTCGTCAAGGCCTGGGAAGAAAAGCACGGGCGCATTCCCGCCCGTTCGTGGGTGCTGATGCGCACCGACTGGTCCAAGCGCGCCAAGCCCGCCGAATACCTGAACATGCAGGAAGACGGCGCCCATTCGCCCGGCCCCGACGCCGAGGTGGTGCCCTGGCTGATCAAGGAACGCGACGTGCATGGCTTCGGCACCGAATCGGTGGGCACCGACGCCGGCCAGGCGCATCACCTGAATCCGCCCTACCCCTGCCACTACTACATGCACGGCAACAACCGCTATGGCCTGCAGTGCCTGACCAACCTGGACCAATTGCCGCCCACCGGCGCCGTGATCTTCTCGGCGCCGCTGAAGATCCGCAGCGGCTCCGGCAGCCCGTTGCGGGTACTGGCCCTGGCACCCCGCGCCTGATCCGCACGCAAAGGAAATCCGCATGACTCAATCCAACGTCGCGATCGTCACCGGCGGCAGCGCCGGCATCGGCGCCGAAATCTGCCGCACCATGCTCGATGCCGGCTATGAGGTGATTTCGATGGCGCGCCGCGCCGCCGACTTCAGCCACCCGCGCCTGCACAACGTGCAGGTGGACCTGCTGGACGCGGATGCCACGGCGCAGGCCGGCGCCGAGATCGTGGCGCGTTTTCCCGTCAGCCACGTTATCCACAACGCCGGCGTGATCTGGCCCAAGCTGCTGCCGGACGTCACGCAGGAAGAGCTGCACGGCCTGACGCAGATCCACCTTGGCGCGGCCATCAGCCTGGTGCAGGCGGCCCTGCCCGGCATGCAGGAACGCCACTTCGGCCGCATCGTCATGATGTCCTCGCGCGGCGCGCTGGGCCTGCCCACCCGCACCGCCTATTCGGCCACCAAGGCCGGCATGGTCGGCATGGCCCGCACCTGGTCGCTGGAACTGGCGCCCTACGGCATCACGGTCAATGTGGTGGCGCCCGGCCCGATCCAGACCGACATGTTCTATGAGGTGATCGAGCCCGGCAGCGAACGCGAAAAGCAGCTGGCCAACGGCATCCCGGTCAAGCGCCTGGGCCGTTCGGACGACGTGGCGCGCGCCGTCATGTTCTTCGCCGACCCGGCCAACAGTTTCGTCACCGGCCAGACCTTGTTCGTCTGCGGCGGCGCCAGCGTCAGCTCCATCACCATCTGAACGGGCGGTTTCACGCCCGCTTCGGGTTTTGACGGATAGGTAAGCACGGGGACCGGGTCTACAGTGCTGAGCCTTGCCTCGCAGAAAGTTCAAGCCGCAAATATTTCCAGCAGTTCCTGTTTTCTCCGTTTTCCAGCCGCACTCCCCTTACGCTCTCCATCCGGAGGTTTTGCCATGCTGTCGAAGAAACTCCCCCTGGCCGCCGCCGTCCTGGCCGCGCTGTGTTCCCTGCCCGCCCTGGCCCAGGTCAAAGTCGGCGTCGTCTCCTCGTCCACGGGCCCCACCGCGCTGGTGGGCATTCCCCAGAAGAACACGGTGCCGCTGCTGCCCAAGAAGATCGGCGACCTGACGGTGGAATACATCGCGCTGGACGACGCCAGCGATTCCACCAACTCGGTCACGGCCTTCAAGAAGCTGATCACGGAACAGAACGTGGACGCGCTGATCGGGCCGTCAGGCTCGCCCAACGCAATGGGCGTGATCCAGTTCGCCGCCGAAGCGGGCGTGCCGATGCTGGCGCCGGTGGGCACCGCCGCCGTGGTGCTGCCCATGAACGAGCAGAAGAAGTGGGTGTTCAAGACCACGCAGAACGACGACATCATCGCCCGCGCGCTGGTCGACCATATGGCCAAGACCGGCATCAAGACCGTCGGCTTCATCGGCCTGAACGATCCCTATGGCGAGAACTGGTACAAGGTGTTCTCGGGCCTGGCCGCTGAAAAGGGCATCAAGATCGCGGCCAACGAGCGCTACCTGCGCTTTGACAGCTCGGTCACTGGCCAGGCGCTGAAGATCCTGGCGGCCAAGCCCGACGCCGTGCTGATCGCCGCCCCCGGCGCCGCCAGCGTGCTGCCGCAGACGACGCTGTTCGACCAGGGCTACAAGGGCAAGTTCTACCAGACCCACGGCGCCGCGCTGCCCGACTTCCTGAAGCTGGGCGGCAAGAAGGTCGAAGGCACGGTGCTGGCCGCCAGCCTGATGCTGGTGCTGCCGGAAATGCCCGACAGCAACCCGTCCAAGAAGGTCGCCAGCGACTACATCGCCGCCTACGAAAAGCTCAACGGTTCCAAGCCCGCCACCTTCGGCGCCAACGTCTACGACGCCGGCCTGCTGCTGGAAAAGGCCATTCCGCTGGCCGAGAAAGCCGGCAAGCCGGGCACCAAGGAATTCCGCAGCGCCCTGCGCGACGCGCTGGAGCAGACCCGCGAGCTGGTCGGCACCCAGGGCGTCTACAACATGAGCGCCACCGACCACAGCGGCTTTGACGACCGCGGCCGCGAGCTGATCACGGTGAAGGACGGCAACTGGACGCTGGTGAAGTAAAGGTAAAGGCCCCCCCGAAGCGCTACGCGCCTCCCCCCAGGGGGCATGCCTATGGACCGGCAAAGCCGGCTCCATGGCATCCCGCTGGGGAGCGCTTAGGTCACGATGAGGTCGCCGTCATGTTTGTCTGTTTTATCCGGAAGTACTGATGAATGCCCAGATCGCCCTGATACTCGGGCAGGACGGCATCACCAACGGCGCCATCTATGCGCTGCTGGCGTTGTCCATCCTGCTGGTCTTTACCGTTACCCGCGTGCTGTTCATCCCCCAGGGCGAGTTCGTCGCCTTCGGCGCGCTGACCATGGCCGCCCTGCAGGCCGGCAAGCCGGTGCTGCTGGTATGGCTGCTGCTGGCCTTCGCGCTGGCCGAGGCCGCTGCCGACCTGCTGGCGCGCGCCAAGCGGCCGGGCCGCAATCGCGGCGCCTGGCGCATCGGCGCCAAGGTCGCGTATCCGCTGATCCTGGCGGCGCTGTTCTACCGGCTGCCGCTGGCGCAGCTGCCGATGACCGTGCAGGCGCTGTTGACGCTGCTGCTGGTGGTGCCGATGGGGCCGCAGTTGTACCGCCTGTTCTATCAGCCCATTGCGTCCGCTTCGACGCTGGTGCTGCTGATCGTGTCGATCGCGGTGCACCTGGCGCTGGTGGGGCTGGGCCTGTTGGCCTTCGGCGCCGAGGGCGCGCGCACCGCGCCGTTCAGCGACGCCAGCCTGGCGCTGGGTCCCGTCAACGTCAACAGCCAGGCGCTGTGGGTCGTGGCGGTGTCGGCGCTGCTGATCATCGTGCTGTACCAGTTCTTTGAGCGCTCCATGTACGGCAAGGCCCTGCGCGCGGCCGCCTTCAACCGGCTGGGCGCGCGCCTGATGGGCATTTCGCCGGTGTTCGCGGGCAAGGCCACGTTCTTCCTGGCGGCGCTGATCGGCACCGTCTCGGGCATCCTGATCGCGCCCATCACCACCATGTATTTCGATTCGGGCTTCATGGTCAGCCTGAAGGGCTTCGTCGGCGCCATCATCGGCGGCCTGGTGAGCTACCCGCTGGCCGCCGCCGGCGCCGTGCTGGTCGGCCTGATCGAAGCGTTTTCCTCGTTCTGGGCCAGCGCCTACAAGGAAATCATCGTCTTTACCCTGATCATCCCCGTGCTGCTCTGGCGCTCGCTGAAAAGCCACCACGTCGAGGAAGAAGAAGAATGACCCCGCGCCACCTCGTCCTCGCCTTCCTGGCGCTGCTGGCGGCCGCGCCGCTGGTCCTGCCGCCGTTCTACGTGACCTTGCTGAACTACATCGGCCTGTACGCCATGGTGGCGCTGGGGCTGGTGCTGCTGACCGGCGTCGGCGGCCTGACCAGCTTCGGGCAGGCCGCATTCGTCGGCGTGGGCGCCTACACCACCGCACTGCTCACCACACGCGCCGACGCCCTGCCCGCCTGGCTGGCCTGGCTGGGCGCCTCGCCCTGGCTGACGCTGCTGGCCGGTCTGGTCCTGACGCTGGTGATCGCCTACCTGCTGGGGGCCATCACGCTCAAGCTGTCCGGCCACTTCCTGCCGCTGGGCACCATCGCCTGGGGCCTGTCGCTGTACTTCGCCTTCGGTTCGGTCGAAGGGCTGGGCGGCCACACCGGCATCCCCGACGTGCCGGCCATCAACCTGTTCGGCTGGTCGCTGACCCAGGGCGGCGAAATCTACTACCTGATCTGGGCCTTCCTGCTGGTGGCCATGTGGTCCACCAGCAACCTGCTGGACTCGCGCGAGGGCCGCGCGATCCGCGCGCTCAAGGGCGGCCGCGTGATGGCCGAATCCATGGGCGTGGAC
>NZ_JAELTJ010000190.1 GCF_016428805.1 Achromobacter sp. ASV32 | reverse complement strand
GTCCTTGAGCAGCACGAACGCGGCGGGCACTTCGCCCAGGCGCGCATCAGGCACGCCCACGACCTGCGCCATGCGCACCGCGGGGTGGCCATGCAGGGTTTCCTCCACCTCGGCGGGCGCGACGTTTTCGCCGCCCACGCGGAATATGTCTTTCAGGCGGCCCACCATGCGCAAGCGGCCCGACGCATCCATCTCGCCCAGATCGCCGGTGCTGAGCCAGCCGTCCGCGCTCAGCGCACGGGCGGTGGCCTCGGGCATGTTGTAGTAGCCCTTCATGACGCTCCAGCCGCGCGCCTGGATCTCGCCGGGTTCGCCGGCCGGCAGCGGCTGCCCCGTGCCCGGGTCCACCACCCGTACCTGCATGCCGGGATGCGGCAGCGCCCAGCCCATGGCGCGCAGCTCGAACGGGTCGTCGAAGGAAGACAGCGTGATGTTGGGCGAAGCCTCGGATTGGCCGTAGGCATTGCAGATGCCCGGCACGCCCATGACGTCGCGGATCTTCTGCATGACCTGCGGACCCGCCGCGGCCCAGCCGCCGCGCAGATGGATGCGGCGTCGGTCGAAATCCGGATGCCCCATCAGCATGAGAAAGATGGTGTCGTTGCCGGAGGTCAGCGTGCAGCGTTCGTCGTCCAGCATGCGCAGCGCGTCGGCCACGTCGAACTTGGGCAACGTCAGCAGGCAGCAGCCGGTCATCAGGCTGACCAGGATCGACAGCGTGGTGCCGGCTACATGGAAGTACGGGCGGATGCTGAAATAGCGGTCGTCGGGCCGCACGCCGATGCGCTGCGCCGCCGCCCAGGCGTTGGTCAGCATGTTGGCGTGGGTCAGCATCACGCCCTTGGGGAAGGAGGTCGTGCCCGAGGTGTATTGGATGAGCAGGACGTCGTCGGGGGTGACGGCGCGCTTGCAGGCGTCCAGGGCCGCGGCGTCGGAGGGGCTGCCCGCCCCAATGAATTCCTCCCAGCGTTGTGCGCCTGGCGGGCAGCGTTCACCCAGCACCACCACGCGCCGCAGCCGCGGCAGCCCTGTACCAGGCAGCGCGCTGCCCACCGCCGGCTCGACCTGCGTCAGCAGATCCAGGAAATCGATGCCCAGGAATGTGTCCGCCGTCAGCAGCAGCGTGACGTCGGCCTGCTTCAGGCAGAACGCCAGTTCGTCGGTCTTGAAGCGAGTATTGACCGGCACGGTCACGGCGCCCAGCAATGCGCAGGCATAGAAGATCTGCACCCAGGCGCCGCTGTTGCCCAGCAGCAGCCCGACATGATCGCCCCGGCGCACGCCGGCCGCGTGCAGGGCGCGCGCGATGCGTTGCGCGCCATCATTCAGCTCGCCCCAGGCCAGGCGTTCACCGGGCGCGACAAAAGCCTCGGCGGCGGCGCGCTCGGCCACCTGGCGCGCCAGCGCCTGCGACAGCGTCATCGGCGCGATCATGCGGGTTCTCCCGCGCCGCCGAAGCCGGCGATCGCCTGCTTCCAGTCGGTGCCGCGCAGGTTTTCCTCGATGGCCAGCAGCTCGATTGCCATCGCGCCTTCGCGCGTGGTCGCCAGCCCCTGATCGATGCTGCGCTTGGTCAGCCGCACGGTCAGCGGCGCGGCGCCGGCGATGGCCGCAGCCATGGCGGCGGCTTCCCTGGCCAACGCCTCGGGCGCGTAGACCTGATTGACCAGGCCGATCTCGCGCGCCTCGGCGGCATCGAAACGGCGGCCGGTGAACAACAGTTCCTTCGCCTTGCGCGCCCCGGCGATGCGCGGCAGCCGCTGCGTGGCGCCCACGGTGCCCCAGCCCACTTCGGGATAGCAGAACACCGCCTCGGACGAGGCCAGCACGAAATCGCAGGCCCCGGCGATCTCGCAGCCCGAGCCGAACGCGGCGCCCTGCACCACCGCGATCACCGGCTGTGGCATGCGTTCGATGGCCGCGTACGCCGCGAAGCCCTGCACACGCCGCGCGGTCATTTCGGCGTTGGACATGGTCTTGCGCTCTTTGAGGTCGGCGCCCGCGCAGAAGGCCGAGCCGGCCGCCTGGATCAGCACCACGTGCGCGGCCGGCTCAGCCGCCAGCCACTGCATGGCCTGCACCAATTCGGCGCACATGAGGGAGTTCAACGCATTGCGGCTGTCCGGACGGTTCAGCGTCACCGTGGCGACACGGTCCTGCACGTCGAGCAAGATCGTGTGAAAAATCGGGGTCATGCCTCGCTCCTGAATATTCTGGGTATCGGCCCGGACCTTGCGCGCTTGCCGACGCGCCGTCCCGCCATGCCGGCCAATATAGGGCATATAGTTGATTTAATCCACTACTTTTGCAGACTCGCGGCACAGCTTGACGACGGCTACGCCAGCGGGTGCCACGGTCCGCTTGGGCGCCCCCGCGGCACCTGCTAGACTTGCGCCCTGCCAGGGGGTCAGGACGTTACCTATTGGTGATACACTTGCGCCCCGGGTCTTTCCCTGGAATATCAAGGCACTAGCACGCATACTTACGGTATGCCCGGTCCTTGGAGCGGCTCCCGGGCTAAGGGGGCCGCCAGCGGCCCGCGCGCCGTGCCCCATGTCTCGCCGTAGTTAAATGGATATAACCGGCCCCTCCTAAGGGTCAATTGGTGGTTCGATTCCACCCGGCGAGGCCATCCTCTTTCACCGCTGCGCGGCGCCAGACTGCGCCGCCCTCGTCCTCCTTCCCTCCCCCAGGAATTCCGCCCTTTCAGCCAGATGAGGGTTAATCCGGGCTACGCTCACGCGCGGCGCGACGGTAGCGTCTCGGGACGCCGTTGGTGACAAATTAATCAGCAGTCAATACGTCCCCGGTATTTTTTTAGGCGATGATAGCGAATCGCCTTGCGCACAACTTGAAATTGCTGTTTAAATTCGACGCGTAAGCCTCTAATTCATCTGGACTTTTCCTGAAGCACCGCAAACTCGGCCCGGGAAATAATTCATCACAGACTGACAAGCCTGCTCAAACCATGGCCTTTAACTGGAAACGTGCAATTGCGATTGCGATAGCGCCGGCAACGCTGGCGATGTGCGCGCTCCTGCCCTCTGCCGCGTTCGCCGCGAAGAACACCGACCCTTGCAAGACCAACGCCAAATCGGCGGCTTGCAAGGCGCAACAAGCCAAGAAAGCCCCTACCCCCGCCAAGGCCGGCGCAGGCAAGCAAAGTGCCGGCAAGGCCACGCCCAAGGCAGCCGCCGGCAAGCAGGCCGCGCCGAAATCGGCCGCCGCCAAACCCGCCCCCAAGGGCGCCGCCGCCAAGCAGGCGCCCGGCAAACAAGCCTCGGCCAAGCAGGCCGCTCCCAAGCCGGCCGCCGGCAAAAAAGCCCCGCCCAAGGGCGGCAAACAGGCCGTCGCGCAGCAAACGCCGTCCAAGAAGGGCGCCGCCGGCAAGAACGGCAAGCCCAACAAGCCCCCGCGCGGCGCACGCACGGCCGCTGCCGCATCCGCCGCCATGCCGCCGCCCGCGGTGTCGGTGCGCGCCGAAGCCGCCGCCCTGCGCTCCAGCACCGCCTACGTGCAGGACCTGGCGACGTCCACGGTCATCTTCGCCAAGAACGAAAACGTGGTGCGCCCCATCGCGTCGATTTCCAAGCTGATGACCGCCGTCGTGGTGGTGGATGCCAACCAGCCCATGGACGAAATGCTCGAGATCACCGACGAAGACGTCGATGGCCTGAAGCACACCACCTCGCGTCTGCGCGTGGGCACCAAGCTGTCGCGCGGCGACATGCTGCACCTGGCGCTGATGTCCTCTGAAAACCGCGCCGCCAACGCGCTGGGCCGCCATTATCCGGGCGGCCTGCCCGCGTTCGTGAGCGCCATGAACGCCAAGGCGCAGTCGCTGGGCATGACCAGCACGCACTTCATCGAACCCACTGGCCTGTCCAGCAACAACGTATCGTCGCCGCACGATCTGGCCCGCCTGCTGCGCGCCGCTTCGCAACGCCCGCTGATCCACCGCTACTCCACCGACACCGAGTACGACGTCGAGATCAACAACCGCACCCAGACGTTCCGCAACACCAACCTGCTGGTGCGCAAGCCCGACTGGGACATCAAGGTCTCCAAGACCGGCTACATCAACGAAGCCGGCGAATGCCTGGTCATGCTGGCCCGCATCAATGGCCGCGACCTGGCGATCGTACTGCTGGATTCGCAGGGCAAGCTCTCGCGCATCGGCGATGCCGTGCGTATCCGCCGCATCGTGCAAAGCGAAGTGGCCATGGCCTCGGCCCAGCCGGGCGGTTGATTCCTGGCGCCGCGCGCCCACAAAAAAGCCCGATCCAGGATCGGGCTTTTTTTTCGCCTGTACGTGGGCGTTACGCCGCGACGGGCCGCTTCTGGCGCAAGGGCTGGGGGTCGTACAGCGATGTCGGCAGGCCTTCGAGCACGGCCTTGGCGTTGAGCGCGCTGATGGGCACGCCGGTATCGGTGGGAATGCGGCCCTCGGCCTGCAAGAGCTGGTAGCGCAGGCAGCACACGCGCAGGAACGACGTGAAATTGGCCGCCTCGCCGCGGTACTCGACCAGCTCGTCGTACAGGCGTTCGATCAGTTGCGTCACGCGCATGCTGTCGCGGGCCGCGATTTCTTCCAGCACCTGCCAGAACAGCTGTTCCAGCCGCAGGCTGGTGGCGGCGCCATGCAGGCGCAGGGACCGGGTTTCGGGCGCGTAGGACTGTTCGCTGGCGCGGATGAAGATTTCACACATGGGCGCTCCTTGGGCGGGGACGTCGGCTGCGAGCCACTTTACGACGAGCAGCGCGCAGGCCGCAATACGGGGCCGCCCTGTCATCCTCCTCAAGGCCGTCGCAGGGCCGCGGCGGGGACTGACCCTGTGGGCCCCGCGGCAACCCCGCCATTCTGAAACCACTCGTGTCTCGCCGCCCCCCATCCGAGCACGATTGATATAAATCAAGGTCTCGGACGCGTGCCCATCCGAGCATGGTGAAACTGATCTGACTTCGGAGGTAGTGATGGAAAAAACGATGAAGGCCGCAGTTGCACGTGCATTCGGCAAACCCCTGCAAATCGAAGAAGTCGCGGTGCCGCGCCCCGGGGCCGGCGAACTCCTGGTAAAGATTGAAGCCTGCGGCGTCTGCCACACGGATCTGCACGCCGTGGAAGGCGATTGGCCCGTGAAACCCAATCCGCCCTTCATTCCCGGCCACGAAGGCGTGGGCCATGTGGTGGCCGTGGGCGAAGGCGTCACCCATGTAAAGGAAGGCGACCGGGTCGGCATTCCCTGGCTGTATTCGGCTTGCGGTCACTGCGAGCACTGCCTGGGCGGCTGGGAAACCTTGTGTGAACAGCAGCAAAACGCGGGCTACTCCGTCAACGGCGGCTTTGCCGAATACGCGCTGGCGGCGGCCGACTATGTGGGGCTGTTGCCCAAGAACGTGGGCTTTGTGGACATCGCCCCGGTGCTGTGCGCGGGCGTCACGGTCTACAAGGGCCTGAAGATGACGGATACCCGCCCCGGCAACTGGGTAGTGATCTCGGGCATCGGCGGGCTGGGCCACATGGCGGTGCAATATGCGCGCGCCATGGGGCTGAACGTTGCCGCGGTGGATATCGACGACGACAAGCTGGCCTTCGCCAAGCGGCTGGGCGCCGAGGTCACCGTCAACGCCAAGACCACGGATCCGGCGGCGTACCTGAAGAAAGAGATCGGCGGCGCCCACGGCGCCTTGATCACCGCGGTGTCGCCCAAGGCCTTCGAGCAGGCATTGGGCATGGTGCGCCGCGGCGGCACGGTGGCGCTGAACGGCTTGCCGCCCGGCGACTTCCCGCTGTCGATCTTCGACATGGTGCTCAATGGCGTCACGGTGCGCGGCTCGATCGTGGGCTCGCGCCTGGACTTGCAGGAATCGCTGCAGTTCGCCGAAGAAGGCAAGGTGCACGCCACCGTGGCCACCGAGAAGCTGGAGAACATCAACAGCGTGTTCGACCGGATGCGCCGCGGCCAGATCGAAGGCCGCATCGTGCTGGACTTCGCGTAGCGGGCCTGCTGACGGCGCGCGGTCTCAGCGCCCGACACCTGGCCCCATGCCTGCATGACGCAAGGTGTCCATGAGCGGCGCCGCGCAACCGCGCCAAGCCGGCATCCGCGCAAAAAAGCGCCTGCCTCGCGGCAGGCGCTTTGTCATGACCGGCCGCTCAGTGCGTGATCTTGGTGCCCAGCACGGCCAGGAACTGCGACAGCCACGCCGGATGCGCGGGCCAGGCCGGCGCGGTGACCAGATGACCGTCGGTGTAGGCCTGGTCGATGCCGATTTCGGCGTAGGTGCCGCCGGCCAGACGCACTTCAGGCGCGCATGCCGGGTACGCCGAGCAGGTGCGGCCCTTCAGAATGCCCGCCGCGGCCAGCAACTGCGCGCCGTGGCACACCGCGGCGATCGGCTTTTTGGCCTGGTCGAAGGCGCGGACAATGTCCAGCACCTTTTCGTTCAGGCGCAGGTATTCCGGCGCGCGGCCGCCCGGAATCACCAGGCCGTCGTAGGAACCGGCTTCGACGCGGTCGAAGTCGTAGTTCAGCGCAAAGTTGTGGCCACGCTTTTCGCTGTAGGTCTGCGCGCCTTCGAAATCATGGATGGCGGTGGCAATGCTTTCGCCGGACTTCTTGCCCGGGCAGACCGCGTGCACCGTGTGGCCCACGGCCAGCAGCGTCTGGAACGGCACCATGGTTTCGTAGTCTTCGGCGTAGTCGCCGACCAGCATCAATAGTCTCTTGCTCATGCTTGTCTCCAGGGGATGAGGGGCTGGGCCGGTTCAAGCGCCCGGGACCGGGCGGCCGGTTCTTGATGTTCTACGGCCATTGTGCCCCCGCCATCCCGCGCAAGGGTGGTAGCGGGATACCACGCGCCAACTTGACCGGCGCGCGGCCATCGCCACGCCTGTGCAGACCTGCCGCCTATTCCAGCGCCACGCTCACCGGCTTGGCGCCCAGCAGGCTGACCAGCGCGTTCGGGTCAATGCCGATCAGGTAGCCGCGCCGCCCGCCGTTGATGTAGACGACCGGGTATTGCAGCACCTCGGCCTCGACCCACACCGGCATCTTCTTGCGCGTGCCAAAGGGGGACGTGCCGCCCACCTGGTAACCCGAATGGCGCTGCGCGACCTCGGGCTTGCAGGGCTCGACCTTTTTCAGGCCGGCCTGGCGCGCCAGGTTCTTGGTGGAGACTTCGCGGTCACCGTGCATCACCACGATCAACGGTTTGGCCGATTCATCTTCCATCACCAGCGTCTTGACCACCGCATGCGGATCCAGGCCCAGTTGGCGCGCGGCCTCGCCGGCGCCGCCGTGATCGACATATTCGTAGGTGTGCTCGGTGTACGCCACCTTGTGCTGCTTGAGGAACTGGGTGGCGGGCGTTTCGGAAACGTGGCGGGCTTTGCTCATGGGAAAACGGGTGAGAATCGCGAAATAGGCAACAGCGTGAGCGGGCGGGGGCGGCGGGCAACCCGGCGTCAGCCGCGTGGATGGTGCGTGGCGTGCAGCGCCTTGAGGCGTTCGCGCGCCACGTGGGTATAGATCTGCGTGGTGGAAATGTCGGCGTGGCCCAGCAGCATCTGCACCACGCGCAGATCGGCGCCATGGTTCAGGAGGTGCGTGGCGAAGGCGTGGCGCAGCACGTGGGGCGACAGCGGCGCATGCACGCCGGCCAGCAGCGCGTATTTCTTGACCAGCTGCCAGAACGCCTGGCGCGACATGGCTTCGGCGCGGCCGGTCAGGAACAGCGCGTCGCTGACGCGCCCGGCCGCCAGTTCGGGCCGCGCGGTCTTCAGGTATTGGTCGATCCAGTGCGCCGCCTCGGCGCCCAGCGGCACCAGGCGGTCCTTGCCGCCCTTGCCCAGCACCACCCGCACGACGCCTTCATTCAGGCTGACGTCCAGCGCCCGCACGCCCACCAGCTCGGACACGCGCAGGCCGGTGGCATACAGCGTTTCCAGCATGGCGCGGTCGCGCAGGCCGCGCGGCTGGCTCAGGTCGGGCGCGCGCAGCAGCGCGTCCACCTGCTGCTCGGACAGTGTCTTGGGCAGGCGCGGCGGCTGCTTGGCGGCCACCAGGGTCAGACAGGGATCGCGCGGCGCGCGGTGCTCACGCAGGGCCCAGGCATAGAAGCGCCGCAGCGCGGCCAGCCGCCGGTTGGCGGTGGTGGCGCGGGTTTCCTCGTGGCGGAAGGCGAACCAGGCTTCGATGTCGCCCTTGTCCGCGTCGGCCAGCGC
>NZ_JAELTJ010000018.1 GCF_016428805.1 Achromobacter sp. ASV32 | reverse complement strand
TGGCTGGCGGACAGCCCCACGTTCTTGACAGCGTCGATGGCCGATCCCGTGATGCGGATATCGCCATCGCGGCTATTCATGTAGACCGTGTTGCCGGTGATCAGCGATGCCGTCTGCCACGTGCCCGAGGCCTGGTCGCGCGAATTTGCGATCTGGCTGCCGTAGGGGAACGTCTTGACGCCGCTCGCGTTCGGACCGCCGTCGATGGCACGGCCCATATCGCCCAGGCTCCTGCTGCCAAACGAGAAGCTGGTGCTCTTGCTGTCGTTCTTGCTGGATTGGCTGTATTGGTTCTGCGCGCCGACAACGGCGATGTCGCGCTTGGCATCCAGCACCACGCCGCCCTGGGCGCGCAGGTTGGAGCCGACCAGGGCAATGTCGCCATCCATCGCGCGGCCGGAAGCATCCTTGGCACCGCTGCCGGTGGCGCGGATCAGGATGTCGCCCGCGGCGCTCAGGTCCGAGCCGCTGCTGACCTGGCTGTAGGTATCTTGCGAGCCGCTACGCTTGCTGCTGCTGAAGTTAAGGGTTACGCCAGGCGTGGTGGCCCCGCTGTGGGCCAATTCCTGGACCTTGGCTTTTGCCGAACCGGCGTTGGACAGGTTCTTGAAGGTGTCCACGGGCGTACCCACGATCTTCAAGCCAAAGCTGCTTTGCTTGTTGGCGTACTCGCTGTGCGTGCTTTCCGTATCGCGTCCGGCCAGGATGGCGACGTTCTCGGCTTGGATGTCGATGTTGCCTGTCCTGCCGGTCACATCGCCCGCTGCTTTGCCGGCCACAACGTCGCTGCCCACGATGCGAGCGTCACGGCCCGCCGTCAGGATGACGTTGCCACTCGTCGTGCCCAGCAAGCTGCGAGCGTCGCTTTGCGTGGTGCCGTCCACGCTCTGATTGGATTTGCTGTCGCTGCGCCCATAGGAAATGCCCATGCCTCCTATCGAGAAGCCGCTTTTCTTCTCGCGGCGATAGTGATCTTCGGCATAGGTATTCAGGCCCGCTTGCACGGTGATGTCGCGCGTGGCGTCCAGCACGATGTCCTTGGAAGCCAGGATCTGTGCGCCCGTCATGGTGATGTCGCGGCCGCTGCCCACCAAAACCCCGTCGGCAGATAACTGTGTTCCCAGCGCCGTCTTCGATTCACTGCTGTCTTTCGTATGGATGGAGCGGCTGGACAGGAACCCCTTTTTCTTGAAGTAGGTTTCGTTGTAGGTCGCGGCTGACGCTTCGCCCGCCAGCAGGTTGATGTCGCGCCCGGCCATGATTGCCAAATCTTTGTCCGACGCCACTTGCGCGGCGCGGGTGGAAACGTCGCGCACGGCGGTCAACGTCAGATTTCCACCCGCTGCGATCTGGGTGCCTGCCTCTTGCCCGGAACGCATCTCTGCGCGGTTCTTCTTGCCGTAGTTGTAGGACTCGGCGTAGCGTTCGCCGGCCGTCGTCAAGTTGATGTCGCGACCTGCCTGACCCCGGGCATCCCCGGTGGCCTTGATAGCCGCGGCCTGCGCGTTGAAGTCCCGCCCTGCTTGGGCGTTCAACGTGCCCGCATCGATGCGCGCCACCCCATCGATACGCGTGCTGCTGACCCCGCCGCTGGCGTTCGATTGCGTGCTGGCCGTCAGATTGATATCCCGACCGGCGTTCAACGCGACAGATTCACCCTTGAGCAGCCCGGCAATGTTGTCGATGTCGTTGCGGGCATTCAGGTTGACGGTCTTGCCCTGAAGGGTGCCGACCGTGTTGCGCACGTTCTGCGCATCAACGACCAACGCATTGCGCGCACCGAGGGTGCCGCTGTTGGCGACGTCGCCCGAGGTGCTGATCTGCGTGTCACGGCCTGCGATCAACGTTCCGTCGCCGCGCAGGTCGCCGGGCCTGACGGCCAGGTAGACCTGCGGGGTCAGCACCTTCTGTTGGGTGCCATCGGGCAGTGTGACGGTCTGCTCCACCAACCAGACGATGTCGCCGGTCAGGCGGCGCATCTGGTCTTCCGTCAACGCGGTGCCGATGGCCAGGCCGAACCTGCCGGCGAAGTCTGCGCCTGCGGTGAGCAAGGCCTTGTATTGGGTTTCGTTGTCGGTGTAGTCGCCAACAAAGCGCTGGCCGCTGGCGAGCATGACCTGTTCGGCCACCAGCTTCTGTTCGTAGAACCCATCGCCCAGGCGCTTGAGGATGTAGCCCGAGTCCTGGTTGAGTTTCTGCAGCAGGAAGTCGCTGGACACCCCCTTGCGCGAGCCGATGAACTGGCTGTCGGTGGCGATCAGGTAAGGCGCATTGGGGGCCAGCATGACGCGGTACAGCGCGCTGGTCGGGATGACCGGCGCCAGCGTGACGACGCGAATGATCGCCTTGTCGGGCAGACCGACCTCCATGACGCGCGCCGGCATATGCGCGCTGGCGATGGCGCTGGCCCCTGGCTTGCGGTTGCCGGTGGCAGGCCGCGCGGCATTGCCCTCGGAGGTCGCGATGGCCAGCTCGATGCGCTCGGGCGCGACAACATCCTTGTAGTCGGACCAGCGTTCGTCACGGCCGCCGCCCTTGGCGACGGTCCGGACTTCGGCGCCTGTCCGCTCGATGGAACGGAGACCTTCGGCGCCCAGGTTGTTGATCGCAGGTCCCGCCACCGACAAGGTGCCGCCCGCAACGATGCGGCTCTTGTCGTTGGTCACGGTGCCCGTGAACCTGGCCGCGCCGCCCACGATGATCTTGGCGGGATCGGTCGCCACCGTGCGGCTTTCCATGACGACTTCTTCCACCTTGTAGTAGAAGAAGTTCTTGACCAGCCGGTTGTTGAAATCCGCGTTGAAGGCATAGATCTTGCCTTCCAGTTCCTTATGGCGCGCTTCGTTGGTCGCCAAGGCCTGGTCGCGCTCGGGCGTCGAGACCTGGCAGGTCTGGTTGATGTTGCACTTGACCTCGACCATGGGCGGCACGGGGATGGGTTCGGCCACGCCGAACACGCGCCACACGCCGTCGCCCGCCTTGTAGCGAGGGCCGCCCTTCTCGTAGTTGCAAGCGTCCCCACCCGGGCCGCACACGTAGGGGTCCGGCAGATAGGCCGGCGGAATCGGCGCGTCGCGGCCTTCTTTGCCCTTTACGCCCTGCACGTAGTCGAACGGCGGACCGTAGCGGGACTCGGGGTACTTGTCGGACGGCAACAGCAGGCGGCGCTCGGCGTCATCGTCCAGGAATGTCACCGGGTCTTTGCCGCAGGCCGTGGTGACGGCATCGCAGAGCCACAACTTGGCGCCGTCCATCAGTTCCGTGGAATGCTCCAGCCGGTAGTACAGCTTGGGGCCGCGGCGGGTTTCGACGGTTTCGCTGGCGAAGTGCAGGTTCAGGTTCTGAATGCGGGCCGCGGCGATGTCCGCATTGCGTTCGGCTTCGATGGTGGCCGACGCGTTGACCAGCGATTGCGCCTGCCCTGTCGCCTTGCCCGTGGTGTCCAGCGCCCCGCCCACGCGCAGATCCGCCCCGGCGTAGATCAAGGCATGTTCGCGGTTGGTCAGCGTACCGACCCCCAGGTCCAGGTCGCCGCGCGACGCGATGACGGCATTGGCGTCGTTGATCAACACCGGCGTCTGGATACCGATGCGGTCGCCGTAGATGCGGCCGGTGTTGGAGAGGCTGCCTGCGGTGATCCGGGTGTAGCCGCCATCGATCAGGCCCGCATTGGCGAGCATGGCGCGGATGTTCAGTTCCGTATCGCGCCCCGCGATCAGTTCGCCGGTGGCGCGGTTGGTCAGAGTGTCGGCGGTGATCTTCAGATCCTGGCCGGCGTGAATCTTGCCGTCGTTGTCCAGATTGCCGGTGACCAGTTCCAGCGCGTTGCCTGCCGTCAGCGCGCCGCTGCGGTTGGCCAGGCTGCTGAAGGCGAGCTTGGCGTTGGCGTCGGAAGAGACATTGCCCGCTGCGTTGTTCAGCGCGCCGGTGGTGACGCCCAGTTCCTGACCCGCCCCAATGCGCCCCGCCTGGTTGTCGACCGAACCGGCATTCAGCGTGACCTGCTGGCCCATCAGGCCCAAGGCGCCGGCAGTGGTGCCGCCCGCGCCGGCAATGCCGTTGGCGAGCGTGTTGCGGTTGTTCAGACTGCCGGCCGTCAAGGCCAGCGCGTTGTCGGCCTGGAGCAGGCCGGCGCTGTTGTCCAGCACGCCTTGCGTCTTGAGCGTCAGGCCGCTGGCCGCGACGATGCCGCGGGTGTTGGACAGGGTCTGCGCATTCAGCGTGGCCTGGCCCTGCGCGGCGATGGTGCCGCCGGTGTTGTCGATATTGCCGGTGGCGTTCAGATCCAGCGCCCCGCCGCTGACGACCTTGCCGTCGGTGTTGGCCAGGCTGGCGGTCTTGATGTCTGCCGTGCCGCCGTACAGGCCGCCGCCTTGGTTCTGCAACGCGCCGGTGTTCGTCACGGACAGTTTGCCGTCGGCTTGCGCCACGCCGCTCCGGTTATCCAGGCTGGCCGCCTGGATGTCGGCCGTGCCGCCGAGCAGCTTGCCGCCCTGGTTGTCCAGGGCGCCGGCGGTTTCCACGCGCAGCGCGCCGTTGGCTTGTACCGAACCGCCCTGGTTGTTGATGCCGGTGGCGCCGCGCAGCGCGACGCTGTCGCCCGAGACGACGCCGCCCGCCGTATTGACGACAGACTGGCCGCTGATATCCACCGCGCCTGCGCCGGCCAGGGTGCCGCCGGTGTTGTCGACCCCGCCCGTCAGGCGGCTGGTCAATGCGCCGCCGCTCGTGACCTTGCCGCCCGTGTTGTCCAGACTGGCCGCGCGCAGCATGACCGAGCCACCGTACACCGCGCCCGCACGGTTGGTGACGGCCCCAGAGGCATCCAGCGTCAAGGCGCCACCCGCCACGAGCTTGCCGCCCGACAGGCCCAGTGCGTCGGCCGTGACGGTGGCGTTGCCCCCTGCCATCAAGGTGCCGGCGTTCTGCAGGCTGCCGACCTGCACGCTCAGCGCGCCCAGGGGGCTGATCGCGCCATCGGCCTGCAACCCGGCCGTGAAGGCGCCGCGGTTGTCCAGCTGGCGCGCGGCGATGCTGGCGTTGCCGGCCGAGGACATGGCCCCCCTGTTGGCGATCGAACCCGGCGCATTGAGCGCCAGCGCACCGCCGGCCGTCACCGTGCCGTCATTGACGATGTCGCGCCCGCTTTGCACCGACAGGCCGGTAGCGGCCTGCATGCGGCCCGACGGCAGGATCTTGACGTCGCCGTTGGCGGCGACATACAGGGTGCCGGTCAGGGCCGCCAGGTTGCCGCCCACGTTCACGCCCACGCCGGCTTCGGTGCCGATGAGCCGGATGCTGTTGGCGTACATGCCGCCCAGCGCGGCCACGTCGATGGACACGCCCGTCGTCGCGCCAGAGCCGGCGCCGGCCAGGGCCGACACGTCGATGCCGTCGTAGCCGACGCGCGCGCTGCCAGCCACCACGTTCAGCCGGTCCGCCCAGACCTGGGCGTTCAGTTCCAGCGTGCGGGCCAAGAGGTCCAGCTGGCTGAGGTTGGCGCCGTAGAGGCCCGCGCCTTCAATGGCCAGCCGCCCGCTGGCGATATCAAAGCCCAGCGTGCCATCGGCCCCAATGACCGGTTTGCCGGTGGTGAGCGTAGCGCGGTTGGCGTTCAGGAAGCCGCAGCCGTTGCAGGTGATGCTGGCCGGGTTGGCAACGATGACGTTCGCGCGGTTGCCGGCCACTTCCAGCATGCCGCGCAGTTGCGACGGGTTGGGTGCGGTGACCTGGTTCAGGATGGTGGTGGCACGCTGGTTACCCAGCATCGGGTTGCCGGCCACTTGGCCTGCCACCTGCGTCTGGCTGGCCGCGCCGCTGTTGTTCAGGACCACGCCGGACGGGCCGACGTTGAACTGGGTAAACCGGTTGTTGGACACGCCGCCCGCCGACGGCGGCGCGATGTTCACGACCGGCACGCCATTGGCCACGCCCACCACGGGCTTTTGCCCGGCCACGCTCTGGTCTACCGAAATCGGCAAGGTCTGCGCCAGGACGGGCGTCCAGATCTGCGTGTAGAGGACCAACCAGAGAACTGCGGAGCGAAGCTTGGACATAGCGTGGCGAATCTCGGTAAAGGGGATGCGACTCGTGGCGGCGAAGACGGTGCTTTGTGGCGCGAGGTTGGCGGGCTTTGCCTGACGCAGAGGCGACCCGGCAAGTCGCGCCGGATCCGCGTGCCGCTGGCCTGCGATGCGCGGGCCCCGGCACGCATGGCCGGCAGCCTCAGTTGCTGCGGTCTGTGCGGTCGTTTGGGATGAACCGATGGCATGGGCCATTGCCGCCGTGGCCCCTGGCAACCCAGGGGGATGCCCCTGCCGCGGGCGGCGTGGCCGCGTGAACCGACGGGCGGCTTTCTTATGGACTTGAATAACTGCTTCCCGCAAGAGTAGGAAGCCAGGGCGGGTACGGAGATCAGATCATGGCGTGCTTGGCACAGGATCCGGCATAGTCAGGCAATAGCCCGCCGCATGGCGATATGGGTTTCGGGACAAAAAGCTGTCCTCGACAACGTATCCCGCCAGCGGATAGGCGCATATGAGATTTGTCCGAAAGTGCCTGTAGGAAAGGTCCTACTTTCTTCGCAAGCGGCGCCCCTTCCTCGTGCGGCCGGCACAGGCGCAGGCCTTCGTCACCGCGCCCTGACGCTCACACCGCGTCGGGTGGCACCGCCCCGCGCAGCAGCGCCCCCACCTGCTCCAGTTCGGCCTCCTGCCGCGTGCTGTAGCCGATGACCACGCCGGGCGGCAACTGCACGCGCAGGCAGAAGTCGGCCACCGACAGGATGCCGATGCCCTGCGCCTTGGCCCGCCGCAGCAGGTCTGGCAGATCCACGCCGGGCGGCAACCACCACACCAGGTGAAAGCCGGCCTGCTCACCGCTGACCCGCAATGGCGCAGGCCCCGCGGCCTGGCGCAGCAACCGCATCAACTGGTCGCGCCGCGCGGCGTAGATGGACCGGGCGCGGCGTACGTGGCGCGCGAAGCTGCCGTCCTGCAGGAACGCGGCCAGCGTCATCTGCTCGATGATGCTGTTGGAGCGCCCGGTGGTGTGCCGCGCGCGGGTGAAGGCCGCCACCAGCGGCCGCGGCAGGACTGCATAGCCAATGCGCAGCGCGTTGAACAGGGTCTTGTTGAAGCTGCCGCAGTGGATCACGCGGTCGCCGCTGTCCAGGCTTTTCAGGGCGGCGAGCGGCGCGCCGTCGTAGTTGAATTCGCTGTCGTAGTCGTCTTCCAGGATCCAGCAGCCGGTCTGCGCGGCCCAGTCCAGCAGCTCCAGGCGGCGCGACACCGGCATGGTGACGCCGGTGGGCGACTGATGCGCAGGGGTCACGTGCACCAGCTTGACGCCATGCTGACGCCGCGCGCGCGCTACCGAAAAGCCCTGTTCGTCGATGGCGATGGGCGTGATGCGGCGCGTGTATTGGCTGAACAGCGGCACCGCGTTGAGATAGCCGGGGTCTTCGACCAGCACCTTGTCCGCGCGCGACAGCAACACACGGGCGCTAAGGTCGATGCCGTCACGGATGCCGGTCAACACCACCACCTGGCTGGCGTCGCAGGCGATGCCGCGCGCCGCGCCCAGATAACGCGCGATCTGCTCGCGCAGCGGCAGCCAGCCCTGCGAGTCCTCGTTGGTCAGCTGCGACGGCGACACCCGCTGGGCGCTGGCCATCAAGCCCTTGCGCCAGGCCCCCATGGGAAATAGCGAGGCGTCGGCGCTGCGGGCCGTGAACGGCGGCTCCGACCGCGGCGCCGGCACGGGCGGCAGGCCCGCCACCGGCAAGACGCGAACGGAGGGCCCCTCTGCCGTGCCCGAATGCCGGCCGCCTTCTCCCGGTAACCCATCGCGAAAGAAGTTGTCCGGTATCACCGCCTGGACATAGGTGCCCGACCCGACCGTGCCCGCCGTGTAGCCTTCGCTGCGCAGTTGATCGTAGGCGGCCTCGACGGTGGACCGGGCGATGTGCCAGCGCGCTGCCAGGCTGCGGGTGGACGGCAGCCGCCCGCCCGAGGGCAGCACGCCTTTCAAGATGCGTTCGCGGATCTGCCGGTAGACCCAGGACTGCCTGGATTCGCCCTCGCGCGCCGGATCCAGCGGCAAATCCAGGCTGGCTTCCTGGCGAAGTGGCTTGGTCTGGATCATGAAAATGGCCCTAGTTGACCGAGCCATTGTATCGCTACATTGCACGCCATGCGCCCCGCTTTCGGGGCATGTCCACGGAAACGCGCCATGACTACGCCCCTGTACACCATCACCCTCGACGCCGGCCACTTCACCACCGACGGCACCCAGACCATCCTGGACGCCGCGCTGGCCCAAGGCGTGGCCGTGCCCTTTTCCTGTCAGCGCGGCGAGTGCGGTTCATGCCGGGCCACGGTGGTGGACGGCTGCCATGAGCACATAACGCCGCCCACCGAAAAGTCCTACGTCACCGCCAAGGATGAACTGCTGATGTGCCAGTGCCGCGCGGCGAGCGACCTGGCGCTGCGCTTCCCGCACTGGCACGCTCCCGTCCATGCATCGCAGCGCCGCCAGGCCACCGTGCTGTCGCGCGTGCCGCTGACAGACGATGTGACGCAGTTGATCGTCCAGGTGAACGGCGAGGACCCATTTGCCTGGCAGCCTGGGCAACACGTCGAATTCCTGGTGGAAGACGGTAGCCGACGGCCGTTTTCCATCGCCAGCTTGCCGGTCGCCGCGGGTCCGGCGCAGTTGGAATTCCAGATCCGCCGCATGCCCGGCGGCGGCTTCACCGAACGTCTGCTGCCGCGCCTGATGCCCGGCGACACGCTGACGCTGGAGGGGCCGTTGGGCGCATGCACCTGGCCCGCCGAGGGATGGACGGATGACGTCGAGCACCTTGTGCTGCTGGCCACGGGCACCGGCTACGCCGGGGTCTATCCCATCCTGATGGCTGCGCTGCAAAGCGGGCAGTTCAAGACCGTGACGCTGTATTGGGGCGGCCGGACGGCGGACGATTGCTATGCCGCGCCCATGCTGAACGCGCTGCTGGGCAAGGGCAGCGGCTTTCAATGGCATGCGGTACTGCCGCACGATGCCCCGGGCCAGGCAGGCGGGACGCAGACTACCGATACGGCAACGCGTGCGGCCGCGGATACAGCCCCCCCGCAGCAAGCCTACGTGCAGGACCACGCTGCCGCCGCGGACCATGACTGGGACCGCACGGTCGTCTACGCCTGCGGCAACCCCGCCATGGTGCGCGCGGCCCGCGAACGGCTGCGCTTGGCAGGCCTACCCGACGATCGCTTCCTGTCCGAATCCTTCCTGCCCGCCACCGGGGCGGGGTCCATCGCCGTCCCCGCCCCGGTCCATCCCTGGGAACGGGTCGGGCAACGCTTTACCATGGACGGCATCCTGAACGCGCGCCGCCGTTCGCTGACGGCAGTGCGCGAGATCGCCGCGCTGATGCGGCCGGGCATGACCACCCGCGAAGCCATCACCGCGGCCGACGAGCACCTGCGGCGCATGGGCGCGTCGCACAACTGGCACCCGACCTACGTGCGGTTCGGCGCCGACACACAATCGCCGTCTGTACAGCCCACGGATTTCCAGCGCCGGCTACGGGAAGAAGACGTGTTCGTGGTGGATATCGGCCCGGTCTGGGACGGCTACGAAGGCGACTACGGCGACACCTTCGTGCTGGGCGCCGACGCCGACCGCCAGCGCTGCGCCGAGGCCGCGCGCCAGGTGTTCCACAGCACCCGCGAAGCCTGGCTGCAGGGCCTGAGCGGCGCCGCCCTGTATGACCGCGCCGAAGCATTCGCGCGCGAACATGGCTGCGAGCTGGTGCGCGAGATGCCGGGCCACCGGGTGGCGGATTTTCCACACGCGCTGTACGGCAAGCACAAGCTGGCCGACGCCGATTTCGTTCCGGCCGACGGCATCTGGGTGCTGGAAATCCAGGTGCGCGACCGGACGCTGCCGATCGGCGCGTTCTATGAAGATGTGCTGCTGCGCTGATCGCGCCGGGTATCCGTCCAGGCATGTGGGACGGGATGCAGCGTTGCACCAGAACCTAGGGTTTGTCCTGATCCCGAGCCTGTCGATTTGCAGGAGGCTGATGCGTCGTGCCAATACATCCCCCCCTTTCCCTACAAGGCGAAATCACCATGACGACAGGAACCGTAACCTTGCACCGCGTGCTGCGCGCCGCCCCGGACCGCATCTACCGCGCCTTTCTCGAACCCGACGCCATCGCGCGCTGGCTGCCGCCCTATGGCTTTACCTGCCAGGTCCACGAGCTGGACGCCAAGGTCGGCGGCGCGCACCGGATGTCGTTTCGCAATTTCGGCACCGGCCATAGCCACGACTTCGGCGGCAAGTACCTGGAACTGGTGCCGAACGAGAAGATCCAGTACACGGACGCATTCGACGATCCTGACCTGCCGGGGCAGATGCGGACCACGATCACGCTGCGTAAAGTGTCCTGCGGCACGGATATGACCGTGGTGCAGGAGAACATCCCGGCCGTGATCCCGACCGAGATGTGCTACCTGGGCTGGCAGGAATCCCTGGCGCAGCTGGTGCGGCTGGTGGAGCCGCAGATTCCGGACTGAATCAGCCCTCGCGTTCGGCCAGCGCTTCCAGCATTTCGGCCGACGGCACAAAGAACAGCCCGCCGGTGACGGCGCGGCTGTAGTCCAGCAAGCGGTCGTAGTTGCCGGCGGGCCGGCCAACGAACATGTTTTCCAGCATCTGCTCGATCGGCGCCGGCGAACGCGCGTAGCCGATGAAGTAGGTGCCGAACTCACCCGAGCCCGGGCGGCCGAACGGCATGTTGTCGCGCAGGATCTTGACCTCCTGGCCGCCCTCGTCCAGCGTGGTCAGGGAACTATGCGAGTACGACGGCTTGACGTCGTCGGCCAGCTCCACGTTGGTCAGTTTGCGCCGGCCGATGATGAGTTCCTGCTGTTCGGTGGACAGCCCTTCCCAGGCGGTCATGTCGTGCAGGTATTTCTGCACCAGCACGTAGCTGCCGCCGGCGAACGGCGCGTCTTCGTCGCCGATCAGGGTGAAGTCAGCCAGCTCGAAGCCCTGGGGGTTTTCGGTGCCGTCGACAAAGCCGATGATGGCGCGCCGGTCGAAATAGCGAAAGCCATGCACTTCGTCGACCACCTTGGCCGCCGAGCCCAGGCCGGCCACCAGCAAGGTGGCCAGCTCGAAACAGGCGTCCATGGATTCGGCGCGGATGTGCAGCAGGATGTCGCCGGGCGTGGACACGGCCACGCGCTCGCCCGTGCCGAATTCGCGGAACGGATGCAGCGAGGCCGGACGCGGCGCGCCGAACAGCGTATCCCAGGCAGCCGAGCCGAAGCCGCAGATACAGGACAGGTCGGCGGCGATGGCGCGGGTACCGACCGTGCGGGTCAACGCGGCGACGTCTTCGCACCAGGCGCGCACCGTGGCGGCGTTCTCGGCGCCGGGATTGAGCGTGGCGACCAGGAAGATCGCGTAGCGGGCATTGGGGCTGAGAACGGCTTGCGGTTCGACGGGTTTTTCGGGCATGGGATTGTGCGGTAGAAAGTAGCGGCCGCGGGAACAAACGGGGCCAGGCAGGGAAAGGCGTTTGCAATATAGCGCATGGCGTTGCGCCGCGCCCCGGGCCGGCGGCCGCTGTCTCTGAACGGTCATGATTTGGCGTCACCATCGCGCATCATGACGACCCCAGCGGCAGCGGCCGACTACCAATCCGACATTTCCGGCCTGATCTGCGCGTTCCGCTTCGCCGCGGGCGGCGCCGCCACCGAGGTCGCCCCGCCCGCGGTCGCCGACCTGCTTGCGCGCCGCGCCAACCCGGCGCCGGACGAGACCCCGGAAGACGGCGCTTTCCTGTGGCTGCACCTGAACCTGTCCCAGGCCGGCTGCGTGCGTTGGCTGCAGGCCCACCTGGACCTGCCGGACACCTTCATCGCCATGTTGGGCGGTGACGCGCATTCGACCCGCATCGAGCAGCAGGAAGGTGCGCTGGTGGCGGTTTTCAATGATGTGATCTTCGATTTCGACCGCACGCCCGCGCAGGTGTCGACGCTATGGGTCTGCGCCCACCGCCGGCTGCTGGTCACGCTGCGCCGCAAGCCGCTGCGGTCGCTGGACCGGCTGCGCGAGCACGTGCGCCGGGGCGAACCGTTCGAGTCGCCCGCCGAACTGCTGGCGCATCTGATGCGGGACCAGGCCGACCTGATGATGGAGATCGTACGCAAGGCCAGCGTGGACGTGGACGGTATCGAAGACCACTTCCTGGCCTCGCGCGGCGGCCCGGGCCGCCTGGACCTGGCCGCCACGCGCCGGGTGCTGGTGCGGCTGCAACGCACGCTGGCGCCGGAGCCCGGCTCGGTGTTCCGCCTGCTGGCGCGTCCACCGGTCTGGCTGCGCCCGCGCGACGTGCAGGAACTGCGCGAATCCACCGAGGAATTCTCGGTAGTGCTGGGCGACATGGCGGGGCTGGTCGAACGCATCAAGCTGCTGCAGGAAGAGATGACGGCGCGACTGGACGAACAGAACAACCGGACGCTGTTCACGTTGACGCTGGTGACGGTGCTGGCATTGCCCATCAACATCATGGCCGGCCTGTTCGGCATGAACGTGGGCGGCATTCCGCTGTCGGACGACCACCACGGCTTCTGGATCATCTGCCTGCTGGTGGCGGCGTTCACCGCGCTGGTGGCGTGGTGGGCGTTCCGGCGGCGGCGCGGCGGCTGACGGGGCAGACAGACAGGCGTCTATCCGGCGGCCCCTGGCCCGCCGGCGCATGGCCGCTGCTGCGGCGCAAAAAGGGCAATCATTTGCTACCACTTCCCGCAAACGAGAATCCACGGTGCTATAAGTCGAGCCATTCTTGCAAGAGGCGTATTTCCCTTCAAAGGACATTGCCCATGAGGAAGGCCATCGGTAGTACCAGCGGCGTCGTACTTCTATCCTGCGCGCTGGCGCCTCCCGCCATGGCGGCCTGCAACGATCCCACGCCTGCCAGCGGCGTCACCGTCACCTGCTCCGGCGCAGGCATCGCCCCGGTCACCGCGCAGCCCGGCAGCACCGGCGTCACCGTCAACATCGACAACACCGCCATCAGCAGCTTCACGCGCGCGGTCAACCCGGTGGGCATCAGCGTCGAGGCCAACAGCACGATCAGCAACAACGGCCAGCTCGTGCTGACGGGCGGCGGTGGCGGCGCCAGTGCACGCGGCGCGGTGCTGCTGGGCGTCGGCAACGGCAACCAGATCACCAACACCGCTGGCGCCAGCCTGACCACGACCGGCACGTTCAACGATGGCATGGCGGCCAACGGCAGCGGCAATACGCTGATCAATCACGGCACAATCACCACGGCCGGCCCCTTCGCCTATGGCATGTCCGCCGTCTGGATTCAGAGTACGCAGGGGCAGACGAACAACACCATCATCAACACCGGCTCGGTATCGACGTCCGGCAGCAACGCCCGCGCGGCCTCGATCCTGAGCGGCAACGGCACAATCATCAACAGCGGCACGCTGGCCGCCAGCGGCGGTTCCAGCCAGACCGTCTACCTGCAGGGCAACAACGCCTTGCTGGTGAACTCGGG
The DNA here is from genome assembly GCF_016428805.1 of Achromobacter sp. ASV32. Classification (GTDB taxonomy): domain Bacteria; phylum Pseudomonadota; class Gammaproteobacteria; order Burkholderiales; family Burkholderiaceae_B; genus Achromobacter. The sequence goes on along the minus strand of NZ_JAELTJ010000018.1, from coordinate 52,875 downwards.
CACGATTACCGCCAGCGGCACGAACACCGGCAGATCGCCAGATGCCGTGCTGTCGAACTCGGTGAGCTCCAGCTTCACGGCAACCATCGAGAACCGCGCTGGCGGCCGCATCATCAGCCAGAACGGCTCGGGCATCCGCACCCTGAACGGCAACACCACGATCATCAACGCGGGTCTGGTGGAAAGCGGCGTTGGCACCGCGATCAGCATGGGCAACGGCCACAATACGCTGATCCTGCAGACCGGCTCGGTGATCAACGGCAGCGCGGACGGCGGCAATGGCGACAACAGCTTGACGCTGCAAGGCACCGGCACGGCGTCCAATGCTTTCCTGAATTTCGGCACGTTGACCATGCAAGGCTCGCTGTGGAACTGGACCGGCAGCGGCACCTTCAACCAGGCCGAGGTGCAAAGCGGCACGCTGAACGTGGCCAGCGTGCTGAACGCCCCGGTGCAGGTCGATGCCGGCGCCACGCTGGGCGGCTATGGCACGGTCAATGGCGCCGTGATGAACAACGGCACGATCACGGCGGCCAACGCCACGCCTTCGCTGGCGGGGTCGGGCAACGGCGCCTTCACCCTCAACGGCGCGTTGACCAACGCCGGGCTGGTGCAACTGGGCGGCGCGGGCGTGGGCAACCGCCTGAACGTCAACAGCTACACCGGCCAGAACGGCGCGATGGCGCTGAACACCTACCTGGGCGGCGACGGCGCGCCGTCGGACCGGTTGGTGATCAACGGCGGCACGGCGACCGGGTCTACCGTGCTGCGCATCACCAACCTCGGCGGCCCGGGTGCGGAAACGGCATCCAACGGCATCCAGGTGATCCAGGCCGCCAACGGCGCGACCACCTCGCCCAGCGCCTTCATGCTGGCCGGCCCGGTCAAGGCCGGCGCCTACCAGTACTACCTGTCGCATGGCGGCGTGACGGCGGGCACTGCCGAAAACTGGTACCTGCGCAGCAGCGTGACGCCCTTGGAAGGCGGCATCGATCCGCCCGACCCCGCCATCGGCACGCCGCCGTTGCCCGAACCGCCCCCGCCGGGCTCGGAACCGATCGTGCTGTACCGGCCGGAAGTGCCGGTGTATGCCGCCCTGCCCGGCGTCGCGCGGCAGCTCGGCATCCAGCAGCTGGGCAGCTTTCATGAACGCCAGGGCGCGCAATCGCAACTGACGCAGACGGGCGCGTTGCCGGCGGCCTGGGCGCGCGGCTGGGGCGGCCACGACACCCTGACCCAGCGCGGCGACGCCAATCCGCAGTTCAAGGGCACGCTTTTCGGCATGCAGGCCGGGCAGGATATCTACGCCACCGCCAGCGACAGCGGGCACCAGAACCGCTTCGGCCTGTTCGCGGGTTTCGCCCGGGCAACCGGCGACGTCAACGGTTTTGCGCTGGGCGTGAACGGCCTGAACGCCGGCCACCTGGCCGTCAATGCCTACAGCCTGGGCGCCTATTGGACCCATATCGGGCCCGGCGGCTGGTACACCGACGTGGTGCTGATGGGCAGCACGCTCGATGCCAGGCCGCGGTCGCGCGACGGTCTGGGCGACACGACGCACGGGCGCGCCATCACCGGGTCTGCCGAGGCCGGCCTGCCGATTCCGCTGGGCGGCAACGTCGAACTGGAGCCGCAGGCGCAGTTGGTATGGCAGCGCCTGTCGTTCAACAACCTGGACGACGGCATCTCGACGGTGAGCTTCAATCGCGGCAATACCTATCTGACGCGCGCGGGCTTGCGGCTGCTGGGTCGCCTTGAATCGCCGGGCGTGAGCTGGCAGCCATACGTGCGGCTGAACGTGCTGCGCACCTTCGGCGACAACGACCACACCACCTTCGGCGGCGACACGGTGCTGGGCGCCACGGTCGGCCAGACGGCGGGCAAAGTGGACCTGGGCGTGGCGGCGCAGGTCGGCAAGTCGACCAGCCTGTACGCCGCCGCCAGCGGCCTGACCAACCTGGGCGGCGAACGCCAGCGCAGCGTGTCCGGCAGCGTCGGGGTCAGGTGGGCGTGGTAGCGGCGCGTTCGGCGCCGGACGGGAGGGGCAGGGAAATCCTACTCACTGGTAGCGTTCGCGGTAGCCCACGGGCGACATGCCGCAGTACTTGTTGAAGATGTCACGAAATGCCTTGGTGTCGTTGTAGCCGACCTCGTACATGACTTCGGCCACGCTCTTGCGCGAGCTTTCCAGGCGCTTTTTGGCAGCCTCCACGCGCACGCGCTGCACGTATTCGACGATGCTGTTGCCGGTGGCCTGGCGAAAGCGCCGTTCCAGGGTGCGCCGGCCCATGGCGTGACGGTCGGCCAGGTCTTCGACGGTGATCTTTTCGGTGTAGCGGGTTTCGATTTCGTCCTGCACCGCGCGCACCACCTGGTCGGCATGCGACTTGTGCCCCATGAACACCGAGAACGGCAACTGGCTCTGGCGGCTCCAGTCGAGCTGGAAATACTTGGCACACCAGATGGCGGTGTCGCGGTCGGTGTATTTTTCGATCAGGTGCAGCACCAGGTGCGCGGCCGAGAACGCGCCGCCGCTGGTGTAGATGCCGTTGTCGGACATGACCACGCGGTCGCTGGTCCAGTGGACGGACGGGAACAGGCTGGCGTACAGGTTGCGCGCCACCCAGTGGACCACCGCCTGCTGGCCATCCAGCAGGCCGCCCGCGGCCAGCAGCGCCGCCCCCATGCACAGGCTGGCGACCTCGCCGCCGTTGCGGTAGTGGCGCGCCAGCCAGTCGATCAATTCGCGGTTGGACAGCACCACGTCCGACACCGTGCCCAGCAGCGGCGGCGCGATGCAGATGTCGATGCCCTGCGCCTCGTCCAGCACCAGATCAGCCTGGACCGTGATGCGGCCGGCATCCAGGCTGACCTGGCGCGTGGCGGCCAGGGTGCGCACGGAAAAGCGCGGTTCGCGCCCGTGCGTGGCCAGGAATTCGTTGGCCACCAGAAAGCCGTGCCGGGCCGTTTCCAGCGAGGCGATATTGGTGCCGGCAGGCAGCAAAAAGGCGATGTTTTTCATGCCGCCAAGCATACGCCTGCCGCTTGTCGCAATCCACCCTGAAGATGTCGCAATCGCCTATCTGAAAGCGGCCCGTCTCCCGATACAGTGACACCTGCCGATAACGATATCGGCGGCGGTTGCCCCGGTGACCAGCGGGCCTTGGGCAAGCGCATAAAACAACACCAAGCGAAGGAGCATCTGATGGAACAGTACATAGACGGTTACCTGTTGAGCGTGCCCAAGGCCAACATCGAGGCCTACCGGAAGCTGGCCGAGACGGCCGGCTCGATCTGGCTGGAATACGGCGCGCTCGAATTCCGCGAATGCGTGGCCGACGACATCGACGGCGAAGGCTTCGGCTCGTTCACCGCCGCCGCCGGCGCCCGCGAAGGCGAAACCGTGGTGTTCTCGTGGATCGCGTTCGCCAGCAAGGCCGACCGCGATCGCATCAACGCCAAGGTCATGGCCGACCCGCGCCTGGCGAACATGTCCTGCGAAGGCGTGTTCGATTTCAAACGCATGTGCTGGGGCGGTTTTGCCACCCTGGTGAGCAAGACGGCCAAAAAATAAAAAAATAATCCAGGCGGCCTGTCGATCCCGGCGCCGCCCGTTCGTCGTAAGGGCAAGGAGGGGCAGATCCGCGCAGGCGGCGCCGCCCCCTCCCCAAGGATTTCAACCGCAGCACTACCCCGTTTCCGGAGACACACCATGGCAACCCCCGCAAGCAAGGCAATTCCCGACGGCATGCACACGCTGACCGCGCACATCATCTGTGAAGGCGCGTCGGATGCGATCGCGTTCTACAAGAAGGCCTTCAACGCCCAGGAACTCACGCGCCTGCCCGGCCCCGGCGGCAGGGTGATGCACGCCGCCATCCGCATCGGCGATTCGGTGCTGATGCTCATGGATGACTTCCCGCAATGGGGCAGCCTGGGGCCGAAGGCGCTCAAGGGCACGCCCATCACGCTGCACCTGTATGTGCCGGACGTGGATGCCGCACTGAAGCAGGCGGTGGCGGCCGGCGCCCAGCTCACGATGCCGGCGGCGGACATGTTCTGGGGCGACCGCTACGGCCAGGTGGTGGACCCGTTCGGCCACCGCTGGTCCATCGCGACCCACAAAGAGGACCTGACGCCCGAGGAAATCCAGCAGAACATGGCCAAAATGGGCGACATGAGCGGCTGCGGCGATCAGGCGCAAAAGCAAGGCTGACCGAACGGGAAACGCGGCCCCATGCACCCGCCGGTATTGTCCGGCGGGTGCATGGGGCCGCGCGCTGGAACCCGCGTTGGAAGCGCTATTCAGGCCGGGTGGTACGGCCCCAGGAAATCCAGTTTGCCGATCGGCACGCCGGCATGGCGCAGGATGTCGTAGGCGGTGGTGACGTGAAAGTAGAAGTTCGGCAGCGCAAAGGTCAGCAGGTAGGCATCGCCCTGGAACTCGGGCTTGAACTCGCCAAAGCTGAGCGTGACCTTGCGGGTGGCTGCGCCGTCGAGCGTGTCGGCGGACACCGATTGCAGATAGGCAATGGTGTCTGCGATGCGCTTTTGCAGCTGCTCGAAGGTCGCTTCATCGTCAGGGAATTTGGGCGACTCAACTTGCGACAGGCGCTGCACCGCGAACTTGGACGCGTCGCTGGCGCGCTGCACCTGACCCGACAGCGGATACATGTCGGGCGCCAGGCGGGCGTTGATGAGTTCGGCCGGATCGATGCCGTTGGCAGCCGCGTAGGCGGCGCCCTTTTCCAGCAGCGACGCCAGCACGGTCAGGCCGCGGATGAACAGCGGCACGGATACTTGGTACATGGACAGGGACATGATGTTTTTTCCGTAGAACTTGCCAGGCCAGAACCCGAAACGGCCCCGGATCTCCAGGCGTGCGGCGATGTTAGCGCCGGGCGCCGTCAAACGGCGGCGGTGACCGCGACAACTCCATCCTTGATTGCGGAACAATCGCGCCGTCAACGATAGCGCCGTTCCCGCCGGCACGCGACCACGGCGTCGCGGTGCAGCGCAGCAGCGTCCAGGGAGCCACCGCGCCAACGGCGCAGCTGCGTCTGCAGGACACCAGCGGCGACTACGGCTGCGGCGGGCAACCGCTACCGCGCGGCCGCCACGCGGCGTTGCCCCTGGAAGAAGCGCCAGATCAGCGCCGAGGCGTCCGGCCCGCTGCGGGCGTGGTACCGCACCGAAGCGTCGCCGCCGCTCCAGGCGTGCTCGACCCGGGTGATCTCGCACAGCCGCAGCACCGTCTTGCGACCGCGCAGCAGATCAACGCGGCGATAGGCCTTTTCGGTGCCCAGGCCCAGCACGCGCTCGACCGGCAGGTCTTGCGGCCCCAGGCCATTGAGCGCGCGGAACTGTTCGAACAATTGCTTGGCATTGCGCGGCGCCACGGCCGGATCCATCAGCCCGTGCAGGATCATGGCGGGCATGCCCAGCTCGAAGACGGCCGGATCGGCCACGCTTTGCACCAGCGGCAAGAGCGGCTTGACCGATCCGCGCCGCATCGTGGCCAGGCCGGCCGCGGCGGTGTGCGCATCGCCCACCACCGGCCCCGAGTGCATGGCCAGCGCGGCGATCAGCGCGGGATGGCGCAACGCCACCAGCGCCGCCATGCAGGCGCCCGCCGACAGGCCCGCGATATAGACGCGCTCGGGATCGAGCCCGTGGCGCGTCACTTCGGATTGAATGAGGGCGGCGATCAGATCGGCGTCGGCGCCGCCGTGCTCGGCATCGGGCTGGAACCAGCGCCAGCAGCGCTGCACCTGCCGGGTCATGGACTGCTGCGGATACAACACCATGAAACCGCCCGCATCGGCCCATTGGTTCATGCGCGACCCCTGCGCGAACCCCAGCGCCGTCTGGCGGCAGCCGTGCAGCATCACTACCAAAGGCATGCCCTGGCGCGGCGCGGCGGGCGGGGTATAGCGGGCAAAGGTCAGGCGCCGGCCCCGCGCATCGGAAAACTGCCGCGAAGCCTCCCAGCGGCCGGTGCCCAGGCTGGACGCGGCGCTGGCTGCGCGCTTGGCTGCCGTCTTGGCTGCCTGCCGCGCGACGGCGGCCTGGCGCGCGGACGCGGTGCGCTTGCGTGCCGCCTTGGGGGCTGCCATGCGCAACGCCGCGCGCTGGAGTTTGCCGAATTTCTTTGCGGCGTTGAAAAACAGGCTGGTGAAACTGCGTGCCATCATCGGGGCCTGCCAGCCTGCCCGAAGGGGCGGCGCCCCCATGAGCACCTGTGCACGTGGCGGATGCTCGCCGAGGGGCTGCCACGACGACGCTGCGCGCCTTGACAGGTGCTCATCTGGGTGTCCATGCGGGGCTCCTTTTAACGCTGGCAGGCCCTGGCCTTGGCCAGCCAACCTCTTTTAACGCCACGACGACGTTTGAAAACCACCTGGCCGCACCCTGCGGCCCGCCGACTGCCGCGTCCGCCGCTGGCGAACGCCATGACCCGGAAACCCGCCCGGATCAGAACCGGCCGGATTGGATCGCGGCGCTGCCGGTCAGGAGGTCCAGGCAGGACACCAGCGCCACCACGATGGTAAGGATGGAAAGCACTTTGACGACTTTGTTGGTATCGGGTCGGGTCAACGTCGCGGTCATGCGAGTGACGATGTAAGCCCCAACCATCAGGCCAATTGCCGGAATCATAAGTGCCTCCCCTTCAAGAGTGTGTGCGGACACGCCGGAGGCGATGCCCGTCGTTGACGCAAAGAAGTCGCTCAAGCGCCGCCTCTGCCGGGCAGATGAATGAGCGTGTGAAATGTATCACACAGTAACTTAACCTCGCAGCATTTTGAACGTCCGCACACGCGGGAATTTGCACCAGATCAAGGCCCTGCACGCGCCGGACCCATGCCGCTTGAGGCAAAGGGCGAAAACGCCTATGGTAGAAACCCTAAGTTTCAATCTCGGTATCTCCCCTAGCAAACCATGTTCCCAAACGACCGCCGCCAGACCTTGGGCGAAGAAATCGCCAACACCATCAGCCACGGCCTGGGCGCGGCCGGCGCGCTGGCCGCCGCCCCCATCCTCATCGTTGCGGCCACGCGCCAGGGGGACGCCGCCTTCATCGCCGGCGCGGCGGTGTTCGCCGCCACCATGTGCCTGTTGTACCTGGCCTCCGCCATCTACCATGCGCTGCCCGACAACCGGGCCAAGCGCCTGTTCAACGTGCTGGACCATTCGGCCATCTACCTGCTGATCGCCGGCACCTACACGCCGTTCGCGCTGGGCGCCCTGCGCGGGCCCTGGGGCTGGACGCTGTTCGGCCTGGTCTGGGGCATGGCATTGCTGGGCGTGGGCCTGAAAGCCAGCAAGAAACTGAACCGCCCGGCCGTTTCAACCGGGCTGTATCTGGCCATGGGCTGGCTGGTCATCATTGCCGTCAAACCGCTGCTGGAGCGGGTGCCCACCGGCGGCCTGTGGTGGCTGGTGGCCGGCGGACTGGCCTACACCGGCGGCGTGGTGTTCTTCGTGTTCGACAACCGCTGGCGCTACAGCCACTTCATCTGGCATCTATTCGTGCTGGCGGGCACGGTGTGCCACTTCTTCGCGGTGCTGTGGTACGCGGCCTGAGTCCTGGTCCGACTGTAAATAGCCGGTGGGCGGGCGCCCCAGCAGGCGGCGGAACATGGTGGAAAAAGCCGCCGGGCTTTGATAGCCGAAGTCCAGCGCGATGGTCGTGACCGGCACGCCCGCGGCCAGCCGGGCCAGGGCCAGCACCACGCAGGCGCGCTGGCGCCATTCGGAAAATGCCATGCCGGTCTGCTGGCGGAAGTGCCGGCTGAAGGTGCGCGGACTCATGTGCAGACGCCCGGCCCAGGATTGCGGCGTCTGGCGCACGTCCGGCGCGGCCACGAAGGCGCGGCACAGCGGCGCCAGGCGCGGGTCGCGCGGCAGCGGAATGTGCAGCGGCAGCACCGGGGCGCGCGCCACTTCGTGCAGCAAGAGCGCGGCCAGGGCGCCATCGCGGCCCCCCAGGTCGTACTCGGCCGGCATGTCCACCGCTTCCAGCAGCAGCTGGCGCAGCAGCGGCGACACCTCGACCACTTCGCAGGCCGTGCTGGCGGCGCGCCCCGTGCCCGGTTCCAGGTAGGCGCTGCGGGTGCTGACATCCTGCATGCGCACCTGGTGCGCCACGCCGGCCGGAATCCAGACGGCGCGCTGCGGCGGCACGACCCAGTTACCGTCACGCGTCACCACGTGCATGACGCCGGTGGCGCCGTACAGCAACTGGGCGCGGCGATGCGAGTGCGCAGGCAGCAGATGGCCGGGGGGATAGTCGTTGCCGATGGCGACCACCACGCGGTCCAGGTGGTCGTGCCGGTCGATATGGGTATTGCGCATGCGTGCGGGCTTTGGCTGAAACACGAACATTATTGTCCAATCCTCGAAAGCAGGCCACGGCCCGCCCGCCTATCGTGCGGTTTTCCCCCTCAAGGATGCAAAAGACATGCTGTATGTCGTGTTGGCGCTGTTTGGCGCCCTGAGCGGCGTCACCACGGTGCTGTTCGGCTTTGGCGGCGGCTTCGTGGTGGTCCCGGTGCTGTACGGCGTGCTGACCGCCACCCATGGCACCCAAGACGCCATCGGCCAGGCGGCGATGCACATCGCGGTGGCGACCTCCACCTGCGTGATGATCGTCAATTCCCTCGCCGCCACCCGCAAGCACCAGCGCAATGGCAACATCGTGCGCGCCTACGTCTGGCCGCTGGCGGCTTTCATCGGCGTGGGCGCCTTGCTGGGCGCCTGGGCGGCCACCTCGGCCAGCGGCGACCTGGTGCGCTATGCCTTCATCGCCTACCTGGGCGTGACGATCCTGGATTGCCTGCTGCGCCAGGGCTTCCTGGCGCATGCCGACACCCAGGGCGCGCGGCCGCTGGGCCAGGGCGTGATCGTGGGCGGCGGCGTGGTGATCGGCGCGATCGCCACCTTCCTGGGCGTGGGCGGCAGCGTGATGACCGTGCCGCTGCTGCGCCGCCGCGGGCTGCCGATGGCGAAAGCGGCGGCCATGGCCAATCCGCTGACCTTGCCGGTGGCCATCGTGGGCACGCTGGCGTACATGGCGGCGGCGCGCGAACTGTCGGCGCCGCTGGCGCCGTGGATCGTCGGCTATGTGGACCTGCTGGCCTTCGCGGCGTTGGCGCTGGGGTCGCTGGCGGGCATCCGGCTGGCCGCGCCGCTGATTCCGCGCATTCCGGACCGGCTGCATGCTCGCGTCTACATCGCGCTGCTGGCGCTGGTGATGTTGAGCATGGTGCTGGCCTAGGGCCTGTTCCCACTGGAAGGCGCCTCGCACAGGCCCTCGCCGCGGCGGGCAGGCGCGCGCTGGGCGGGGGGGCCTGCCGGCCTGCTATTTCGTCACGAACGCCACCGCCTGCGTGACCAGCGCGGGATCGCGCAGCGCGCGGGTATGGCCCATCTTTTCCGTGGCAACCAATTCGGCGCCCGGCCAGGCCGCGGCCAGCACGGCCGCATCGTCGAAGGGGCTTTCGCGGTCGCCGCGATCGTGGATGATCAAGAGCGGCGTCGACATCGCGGGCGCCAGCCGCGCCGGCTCCATTTCGGGGAAGGTGATGCCCAGCCAGTCCTGGGCGTGCTTGACGACGCGGGGCATGACCTTGGCCGGCAGGTTCATCATGCGGCGTGAGTATTCCCACACGCTGTCGTAGCGGCTGACCGGGCCCAGGAACACCGCGCGCGGCGCCGAGAAGCCGCGCGACATCGCGAAGGTCACGGCGGCCGCGCCCAGCGAATGCGCGATCACGCCGTGGAATTCGCCATAGACCCGGGCTGCGTTGGCCACGCAAGGCTCGAAATGCCGCACCGACGCGCTTTTGCCGGTGGAGCGGCCGTGCGCGGGCATGTCGATGGCCACGACCTGATAGCCCAGTTGACGCAGCGGTTCGACGTAGGCGGTCATCTGCGCGGCATCGCCCCCCCAGCCGTGCACCAGCAGAATGCGCGGCCCCGCGTCGCCCCACACATAGTGGTAGACAGTCTGGCCGTCGATGGCGTGCTGATCGACCCGCGCCTGGCCCAGGATGCTGCGGCCGGGTTCCGAGGGTTTGAGGCGTGTCGGCGTGAAGATCAGGCGCTTGACCAGCCGGGCGGTCAGGTCGGGCGCCACGGTGCCGGCGAAACCGAAGACGCCGCCGATGACGCTGGCGATGAACGGTTTTTTGCGCGGCTTGCTGGCCTTGCCGGCGTCGCCGGCGGAAGCGGGAACGGAGATCTTGTTTTCAGTCGTCATACGTCGTTTTATCCTGGTAGCAGTGACAAGCGAACGGCGGACCCAACAATCGATACCGAGAATACCCCGATTACCAAGGCCGCGGTGCGCTGCAGGTTTTCAGGGTTGAGGAAGCGGGACCGCTGCCCCCGCAGCACCGCGCCGAACTTGATCCAGATGAACGCGATGGGCACCAGCAGGCAGGCGAATTGCAGGATCGACCCGATGTACGTCTGCATGCGATCGAACGAATGCGCCGGAAACAAGGTCGAGGCAAACACCAGCCCCTTGGGATTGAGCAGCGTGGCCACGAACAGCGAGGCCGGTCCGATCGGCGCCTTGCAGGCCGTGGCCGGCGCGCTGGCGGCGCTCCAGATCTTGACCGCCACATAGGCCAGGTAGATGCTGCTGGCGACGCGCACCACGATGCCGACCCAGGGGTAGACCGCCTGCGCGGAGACCAGGAACACTCCCCACGCGGTGATGCCGACCAGATAGCCGGCCAGCTCGAAAGCGACCAGCGGCGCCGCCCGCCGCACGCCCTGCGCCAGCCCCGCCGCCGCCAGCAGCGTATTGGTGGGCCCCGGCGTCAACAGGATGACGGCGGTGCCCAGGACGAACACGAAATCGATGCCGCTCATGGCACTCCTGCCGTCAGGTCAGCACACGGTCGATGTTGTGCTGGAACATGCCCAGCAGCCCTTCTTCCAGGCCCAGCGTGTGATGCGCGTTGGCGCCGCACTGCAACCCCGCCTGCACCCCTTCGACGATGCCGAAGTCTTCATGGTGAAAGACCGCGTCGATGTTGCCGAAGCGCTGCGCCAGCGTGGCTTGCCCTTCCTCGCCCGCGTAGTCGGCGTCGCGATACAGCATGTCGTGCGTCCAGATCGTCTTGTCGGGCGCGATGGGATAGAACGCGTTGAGCGACACGATGTTGGCGTGGTTGATCAGGAACGTGTTGGGGAACAGCGTGTAGAACACCGAGGCGTAGTCCAGGATGCGCCACGATGCCGGATCGACGCTGGCCGCGTCCATCAGGTTGGTCTTGGCCGCGGCGATGCGGATGTGCAGGCCGTGCTCGAAGTGCGCGATCACGCCCTTCTCGAACACCGGGGCGATGGTGTTCTTGTGCAGGATCGGCACGTGGTAGCGCTCCAGGTAAGTCTTGATCAGGAGCTTCCAGTTGGCATTCAGCGTGCTGACCTTGCGGCTGTGCAGGGTCATGTCGCCCAGCTTGAAGCCGTCCATTTCGTCGCGCATCTCGGTGCCCAGGCTGGCGTCCAGGTCGATCGCCGCCCCCGGCGTGGGGTGCAGCCAGATCATGCCCAACCGCTCGGTCACCGTCAGTTCCACCAGGTTGTGCTGTTGGCAGTCCATGTCGGGAAAGTTGTACGGCTTGGTCACGCCTTTCAAGGCGCCGTCCAGCCCGTAGACCCAACCGTGGAAGGGACAGGTGAAGAACTTCAGTTCTTTCTCGTTGCCCGACACCAGGCGCGCGCCGCGGTGGCGGCAGACGTTCAGAAAGGCGCGCAGCACGCCCGCCTTGTCGCGCACCACCACGAAGGGCAGCTTGTCCCAGGGACTGAGCAGATACGAGCCAGGCTCGCGCACCTGGGCCGACGCGCCCACCACCAGGGGGTAGTCGCGAAAGGCGGTGGCCAGCTCGCGTTCCAGGATGCCGTTGTCCATATAGACGCTCGCCGGCACCTGCACCACCTTGCCCAGCATGTCCTCGTCGCGATCGACTTCGCGCAGCTTGAACATTTTCCGCAGGGTTTCTACTTGAGTCGCATGTTTCATCAGAGATCCCGTTTCCTGTAAAAAACGTCTGGTGGAGAGGCCCCGGAACGCCGCCCCGAAAAGGCGCCCCGGGGCCCTTTGCGTCACGCCGCGGCGGTGTGCACCGGCAGGTCCTGCAGGTACGTCACCACCCGCTTGCCCACGGCGGACAGGCCCAGGATCTCGAAGTGGCCCGCGCCATCGACGATCTCCAGGGTGGAACCGGGCCAGGCCTGGTGCAGCGCCTCGGCATGCGACGGCGGCACGAAGTCATCCACGCCGCCATGGATGATCAGGCCGGGCAGACGCAAGTGGCCCACGATGTGCTGCGGCGAGTGGTCGGTCCACAGCGCCGCGCCGTAGCGCTGCTGCAGTTCGTCGCACAGCGCCGTCTCGACCTCGGCGCCCAGCTGGTTCAGCTGGACGAACTTCTCGACCAGGAAGCGGCTGGTGGCCGGGGTGGAGATCGACACGAAGGCATCCACGCTGACGCCCTGCTGCAAGGCCGACAGGGCCCACAGGCCGCCCAGCGAATGGCTGACGACCGCATGGATGTCGCCCACCCGGCTGCACACCTTGCGGATGAAATCCCGCACCTGGACCGGGTCGGTACCGTTGCCGGCAGCCTCGCCGTGCGCCGGCATGTCGAACAGCACCACTTCGTAGCCGCGATCCAGCAACTGTTCCGCCAGCGGCACCATGCTGCCCAGGTGGCTGTGGATGCCGTGCGCCAGCAGCACGGTGGGCCCGTCGCCGCGCCGGTAGTACTTGTAGACGCCGCCGTTGGCCTTGACGGAAAACGACTGGCAGCGCCGCAGGAACGCGCGAGTGAATTCGTCGTAGGGCACCCGCGTGATGGCGAAGTACTTGTCCAGGATGGCGGCGAAGGCCGGGTCTTGCCGGGCGTCTGGCATGGTCAGCTCCCTGCCATGGCGGCCAGGCACTGGCGCGCGCGTTCGGGCAGCACATATTCGCCGTCCCGCTCGATTCTTTCGTACAGCCGCTCGACCCGCTCGTAGTGCGCGTCCAGGTTCTGGTCCAGCAGATGGTGCTTGGTCTTGTTGTAGACACCGAACTGCAGATCGGTCAGCAGCTCGAACGGGTTGATGTGGCCGTAGGGCGTGCCGAAGATCATCCGCAGGAACTCATCGATGTCGTGGTAGCCCAGCGCCGTGAGCAGGAATTCGATGCCGGCGCGCTTGCGCTTGGTCTGGTAGGCGCGCTCCTTGGGATCGACGATGAAGTCCAGGCCGCTGGTCATGCCGGCCGGATATTCCACCTTGGAGAAGCAGCGGAAGTCGATGGTGACGCGGTCTTCGGTGGCCTGCGGCAAGGTGCTGTCGGCGTGCGCGCGGTAGTTGTCGAAGAACAGCGCCTGGCCCACCTTGGAATCGCAGAACCAGCCGGACGATGGCTTGTCGGCGTACTTCTTTTCCCAGTATTTGGCCATCAGGAAATCCCGCACGGTGGGCAGGTCGATCTCGGACAGCAACCCTTCGGTGTACAGGTACAGCGCCTTATCGACGGCCGCGCGTTCGTCCGGGTCCAGGTCCATGTCCAGCATCTTCATGTAGACGAAGTTCAGGTTGGGGGCCTCGACCTCGGCTTCCTCGAAGATGACGAAGGGCTGGCGGGTCAGCGGCGTGGGCGTCAGGGCGGTGTGAAAGCTCTTGTAGTGCTTGGGAAAGCCCAGCCCCTTTTTGACCAGCGACGGAATCTGCAGGGCGATGCCGCTGGCCGAGTGCGTGCCGTAGGGCTTCTTGCCCTTGGGCACCACGAAGGCATTGACCACGGTGGTGGCCGCCTGCGGGAAGTTTTCCAGCACCTTGTCCTGGTTGAGGTCGTAGAAGCGCTTGGCCGACGGGATGAACAAGGCGCTGTTCTCGAACATGGTGGACAAGGGGAAATAGGTACCCACCGAGGTATCCGAAAAACTGCCCGCCACCTTGGCCTGCAGGCGCAGTTCGCGGCGCAGTTTCACCGCCAGGTCCGCATCCACGTTCATCGGGATGACGCGGGTGGGTTCGGCTTCGGGGTAGAAGCAGCAGGTGTTCAGGGTGCGGTTCGGCGGCAGGCGCGAGGCCACGGCGCCGGGCTCGACGGTATAGCGGTCCAGCACGCGGACCAGGTGCCGGGCATGCACGCCGGCCGCTTCATTCAGGAAGGTGCCGGTCTTTTGCCAGATGCCCGTGCCCTGGGCCTCGGACGACGCGTCTGCCGGATGCTCTTGCAATTCGAGGGTAGTCATTCAAATCCTCCACGGGGGTGGAAATGGGGCTGAGGATGCCGCCCCGGCGGCGCCTGATGGACGCCTGGGCCGGAGCGGCAGGTCGAACTTGCTTACGCCGGCTGCGACACCGGGGACATCTCCTGCGCTTGCTGCCTGGCCGGCAAGGCGGCCACGATCCGATCCACGTAGGGCTGCACGTGCTTGCCGTCGACCGGCGGGCAGGCGTAGACCTCGCCGCCGAAGACGTTCTCGCCCACCGGGAAGCAGTCGAACATCTGCTCCAGGTCGCTCTGGGCGCTCAGGCCGTCCAGCACCGCCGCGATGCGCGCGATCGCGCTCTTGGGGTTGGCCTGCGCATAGGCCAGCGCTTCGTCCCGCCATTGGTCGAACGGCACGCTGCCCACCTGCACGCCCGCGCCGCGGATGTGCTGGACCAGGCTGTTGAACCCGGGCGCAGAGGGATTGGCAAAGTCGTAGTCGTGGCCGATCCGCGCCGCGTCCCGCGTCATGACCTGGGCAATCACCCCGGCCAGGTAGTCCACCGGCAGCACGCCGCCGATGTCCGAGCCCAGCAAGGGGAAGTTGCCCATGGCGATGCAACCCGAGATCAGGTTGTGCAGGAAGTCGCCGCGGTCCAGCCGGAAGTGCCCGCTGGTCGAGCTGGCGGCCACGAACGGCAGGCGGTAGATGGAAGCCCGCGCCCCGCGCCGGCGCGCCGCGGCCACCATCTGCTCGGCCATGAACTTGGACGTCAGGTAGCCGAATTCGCGCTCGTCCTTGGACACCTCGTAGCCCAGGTAACGGGGCAACGTGGCCGCGGTGGACACGAAGTGCACCGCCTTGCCACGGCCCCGCGATGCCAGCCGCAGGACTTCATGCGTGCCGACCACGTTGGGCGCCAGGTAGTTGTCCAGCGGCAGCATCCAGTCGACCAGCGCCCCCGAATGGCAGATCGCATCCACCTGGTCGGCCAGTTGATCGAACTCGTGCTCGGACAGGCCGAACAAGGGCTGGGTCAGGTCGCCGACGACCGGGTTGAGCAGGGCCGCGAACTCGGGGCGCCACAGGTCGTACTGTTGCAGGATGTCGACCTGTCGCGCCATCGCCTGCTCGGCGTCGCCGGCGCGCACCAGGCAGTACGCGATGACGTTGGCGCTGAGCAGCTCGTGCAGCAGGAAGGCGCCGACAAAGCCGGTCGAGCCCGTGACGAAGACCGCTTCGGGCTCCGCTTCCATGGCCACGACGTTGTCGAACTGCAGCTCCGGCTCCAGGAAGCCGCGCCGGGCGACGCGATCGTCCAGGCGCTTGCCGGCCGCCGCTTCCTTGCGCGGCGCGCCTTCCTGCGGCGCCGCCTCCTGGCTGTCCAACCCGGCTTCGGTCAGCTTTTCCAGCAGGAACTGGCTCAGCGCCCGCAGGTTGGGATGGTCGAAGGCGATCTTGGCGGGCAAGGCCAGGCCGGTCATGTCCGACAGCTGGTTGCGCAGCAGCACGGCGGTCAGCGAATCGATGCCGATGTCCTGCAACGGCAGGCTGACGTCCACGTCTTGCGGCGAAGCGAACTCCAGCGCCTTGGCCACTTCGGCGCGCACGGCATCGAGCACCGCGGCTTCGCGCTGCTCGACCGCCGTTTCCGCCAGCAGCTTGCGCAAACCGCTGCCGCCCCCACCGCCCCCGCCCTGGCCGCGGCCCCCGGCCGAACGGCTGAAGAGCTCGCGGTACAAGGCCGGGGCCGCGCCGCCGTTGTTGTCTTCCAGCGTGCGTTGCAGGCGGCCCAGGTCCAGCGCCGCGGCGACCGCCGTGGGCGAATCGCTCATCACCGCCGACTCGAACAGGTCCAGCGCCTCGGTGGGTCCGAGCGCTTCCATGCCCTGACGGCTGAAGCGCGTCTTGTCGGCGTCGCTCAACCGGGCAGCCATGCCCTGCCCGTCCCAGGCGCCCCACGCCACCGAGGTGGCGGCCAGGCCGCGAGCCCGGCGATGGTGCGCCAGCGCATCCAGGAAGGTGTTGGCCGCCGCGTAGTTGCCCTGGCCCGGCGCCCCGGTCACGCCCGAGATCGACGAGAACAGCACGAAGAAGTCCAGCGGCAGGTCCTGCGTCAGCTGATGCAGGTGCCAGGCGCCGTCCACCTTGGGCGCGAACACCGTGTCCAGGCGCTCGGGCGTCAGCCCCGACAGCATGCCGTCGTCGAGCACACCCGCGGCATGCACCACGCCGCGCAGCGGACGGGCGTCGTTGAACTGGCCGAGCACCTGTTCCAGGCCCTGGTAGTCGGCCGCGTCGCAAGCCACCACGGTGGCGCGGGCGCCCAGCTCGGCCAGTTCAGCCACGAAGGCCTGCGCATCGGGCGACTTCATGCCGCTGCGCGAGGTCAGCACCAGGTCGCGCACCTGGTGATTCTGGACCAGCCATTTCGAGACGTACCGGCCCAGGCCGCCCAGGCCGCCGGTGACCAGCACCGCGCCGTCCGGCTCGACCAGGCTGCGCCGCTTGGCGGGCACCAGCACGACCTTGCCCACGTGCCGCGCCTGCGCAATGAAGCGCAAGGCATCGGACGCGCAGTCGAGCGGGAAGGTGCGCAGCGGCAGCGGCTTGAGCTTGCCCTGGGCGAACAGCGCGGCGATCGCGCCCAGCATTTCCTGGATCCGTTCCACGCCCGCCTCGGGCAGGTTGTAGACCCGGTAGGTCACCCCGGGGTGATTGGCTTCGACCCAGGTCTGGTCGCGCAGGTCGATCTTGCCCATCTCCAGGAAGCGGCCGCCGGGCTTGAGCATGGCGAAGCTGGCGTCGATGAACTCGCGCGCCAGGGAGTTGAGCACGATGTCGAAGCTGCGGCCCGGCGCCGTTTCGGCGAACGCCTGCGCGAAGTCCAGGCTGCGCGAGGTGCCGATATGGCTGTCCTGCAGGCCCAGCTTGCGCAGGGCCGGCCACTTGGGTTCGCTGGCGGTGCCGTAGACCTCGGCGCCGTGCAGCAGCGCCAGTTGCACCGCCGCCATGCCCACCCCGCCCGCGGCGGCATGCACCAGCACGCGCTCGCCGGGTTGCATGTTGCCCAGCACGTGCAGGCCATACCACGCCGTCAGGAACGTCATGGGTATGGTGGCGGCCTCTTCAAAACTGAGGTTCTCGGGCTTGGCCACCACCTGCCGCGCGTCCACCACGATGGACGAGCCGAACGCGCCGCGCGCCAGCCCCAGCACCGGATCGCCCGGTTTCAGGTGCTTCACGCTGCTGCCCACTTCGGTCACCACGCCCGCGAATTCCAGGCCCAGCGCGGGGATCTCCACCATGCCCAGGGCGTTCAGCACGTCCAGGAAATTGACGCCCGTGGCCTTGACCGCCGCGCGGATTTCGCCCGCGGCCAGCGGCTCGTCCACCAGGGTCTTGACCGACAGCGGCTGGTCCAGGCGGCCCTTGGTGGCGATTTCCAGGCGCCAGTTGCCCTCGGCCGGCAGCACCAGGCCGGCGGTGGACGGCGCCTTCTTGAGCCGCGCCGCCAGGATCTTGCCCCCGCGCAGCGCGCACTCCGGTTCGCCTTCCAGCGCCAACGCCGAAGCCAGCAGGTCCATATCGGCCCCCTGCTCGCCCAGGTCGACGATGCGCAGGGCCAGTTCGGGATGCTCGTTGCGCGCGGTGCGCATCAAGCCCCACAGGGGGCTGGCGCCCAGGTCGGCGACAGGATCGTCGCTGCTGGTACCCACCGCGCCGCGCGTCAGCCAGATCATCGGCTTGGCGAACCCGGCCAGCGCCAGCTCCTGCACCTGCAGCAGCGCGGTAGCGGCGTAGCGGTGGGATTGATCCACCACCTGCTTGCCCGCGCCCCACAGCTGGATCACGCCGTCGCACGCTTCGGCTTCGTTCAGCTGAGCAATGTCGACCACCTGCGCCCCGGCCTGCGCCAGGCGCGTGCGGACCTCGTCGGCCCACGCGGTGTCGGCGCCGCCCATCAGGCCCCAGGTGCCGCCGAAGACGGCGTCAGGGGCCTCCACCGGGGTCCACTCCATGCGGAAGAGATAGCGGTCCACCCCGGCCGACGCCAGGCGCCGCAGCGCCGCGCGGTCGATGCGGCGGGCATGCAGACGATGCAGGCGGCCCACGTGTTCGCCGGTGGTGTCGTACAGATCCAGCGAGGCCCAGAACTCGCCTTCGCCCATCTCGAATTGCGCCACCCGCACCCAGACCTCGGCCAACCCGTCCTTCCAGACCGACAGCCGCTCGGCCTCGAACGGCACGAACACATCGTCGCCCACCTGGTCCTTCAGGCGCTGCGTCAGCAGCAGCGAATGCATGGACGAATCCAGCAGCGCCGGATGCAGACCATAGCGGATCGCCGACGGCGCGGCCGCCTCGGGCAGCGCCACGCGCGCCCAGACGTCGCCGTCCACGTGCCAGGCGGCATTGATGCCCTGGAACGTGGGGCCGTAGCCGTAGCCCAGTTCGTGCAGGTCCTGGTAGAGCGCGGCCACGTCGATGGGGTCGCCGTCCGGCGGCGGCAGCTGCACCGCTTCCTGGCGTTCGACCTGGGCGGGCACCAGCTTGCCTTCGGCGTGCAGCTGCCACTCGGCGGCGTCATCGGACTCCAGCGAGCTGTAGACGTGCACCGTGCGCGCCCCGTTCGATTCCGCCCCCACCGTGATCTGCATCCGCAGCGGCACGCCCGGGGTCAGCACCATCGGCGCCAGGATGATGACGTCGGCCAGGTCCCACTGGCCCTTGATATGGTTGCCGGCCGCGCGCATGGCCTCGAAGAAGGCCGTGCCCGGCATGAGCACGGCGTCCATCACCTGGTGTTCCTGCACCCAGGCCGGCTCGTCGGCCGCCACCACGGTCGTGAACATCGTCAGGTCGGTGCCGGCGATCTGCACGCCGCCGCCCAGCAACTGGTGGTTGGCATCGTTCAGTCCCGCCCCGACCGTGCGGGTGGGCATGGGCTCCAGCCAATAGCGTTCGCGCTGGAAGGCGTAGCACGGCAGCTTGACGCGTTCGCCGCCATACGGGGCGAAAAAGCCGCGCCAATCCACCGGCGCGCCCAACACGTGCAGTTCGGCCAGGCCCTTTTGCATCGTCAGGGTCTCGTCCCTGGCCGGGTTGATCGACGGCACCCAGGTCACCGGGCCGTCGTCGGCCAGGCAGGCCGCACCCATGCCGGACAGCACCGGTTGCGGACCCAGTTCCAGGAAGGTGTTCACGCCCTGTTCATACAGCGTGCGCATGCCGGCATGAAAGCGCACGGCCTGGCGCGCCTGCTGCACCCAGTATTCCGGCTGGGTCATCTGGCCCTGCGGATCCAACTGGCCCGTCAGGCTGCTGACCACGGTCAGCTTGGGCGCCGCGTAGCTGAGCGACTGCGCCACCTGACGGAATTCGGCCAGCATCGGTTCGAGCAGGTGCGAGTGGAACGCGTGCGAGACTTCCAGCCGCTTGGCCTTGCGCTGCTGCTGCTTGAAGTGCGCCACTACCTTGTCGATGCTGTCGATGTCGCCCGACACCACCGTCTGCTGCGGCGCATTCAGGCCCGCCAGCGAGATGCGGGCGCTCAGGTCCAGCGCCGCCAGCGCGGCCTGGACTTCGGCTTCGCTGGCCTCCAGCGAGGCCATGCCGCCGCCCGCCGGCAACGCCTGCATGAGCCGGCCGCGCGCGGCGACCAGGCGGCATGCGTCGTCCAGGTCGAAAATGCCCGCCACGTGCGCGGCGGCGATTTCGCCGATGCTGTGACCCAGCAGGAAGTCCGGCTGCACGCCCCAGCTTTCCCAGACCCGCCACAACGCCACTTCCAACGCGAACAGCGCCGGCTGGGTGAAGTCGGTGCGGTTGAGCAAGGCCGCGTCAGCGCTGCCGGGCTCGGCGAACATCACTTGCAGCAGGGGCTTTTCCAGGCCGCCAAAGCGTTGCGTGATGTCGTCCAGGGCCTGCTTGAAGACCGGGTTGGACCCATACAGGCCCTGCCCCATGCCGGGCAGCTGGCTGCCTTGGCCGGTGAACAGCAGCGCCAGGCGGCATTCCTTGTCGCGGTCGTCCGCCGAGCTGACGGCGCCGGCCGGCAGTTCGCCGGTGCGGCCATAGGACGCCAGCGAATCCAGCAGATCCGACTTGCCCTTGGCGAACACCACTAGCCGCTTGCGGAAGTGCGTGCGGGTGGTCGCCAGCGAATAGGCGACGTCGAGGAAGCGGTCCTCGATGTTCATGCCCATGTGCAGATGCAGCTTGTCGGCCTGCGCCCGCAACGCGGGCACGGTAAAGCCCGACAGCACGAACGGCAGGGTTTCCGGCGGCGCCGCGGGCTTGCTGGCGCGGGCCTTGGCCACCGCTTTGGGCGGTTCCTCGACGATGACGTGGGCATTGGTGCCGCCGATGCCGAACGAGCTGACCCCCGCGCGGCGCGGGCGTTCGCCCGGCGGCCAGGGTTGCTCCTGCTGCACCAGGGCCATCTGGGCCGCGGCCCAATCGACCGCCGGGGTCGGCTCGACCACATGCAGCGTGATGGGCAGCTTGTCGTGATGCATGGCCAGCACGGCCTTCATCACCCCCGCCAGGCCCGCCGCCGCCTGGGTGTGGCCCAGGTTGGACTTGACCGACCCCACCCACAGCGGCTTGTCCGGCGTATGGCTGCCGCCGAACACGGCGGCCAGGCCATTGCCCTCGATCGGGTCGCCCAGCTTGGTGCCGGTGCCGTGCGCTTCCAGGTAGTCGATGTCGGCCGGCTTCAGGCCGGACATGGACAGCGCCTGGCGGATCACGCGCTGCTGCGCGGGGCCGCTGGGCGTGGTCAGGCTGGCGCTGTGGCCGGCGTGATTGACCGCGGTGCCGCGCAGGATGGCCAGGATCGGATCGCCGTCGCGCTGCGCATCGGACAGGCGCTTGAGCACGACCACCGCCGCGCCCTCGCTCCAGCCCGTGCCGTCAGTGGTGGACGAGAACGACTTGCAGCGGCCGTCGGGCGACATGCCACGCAGACGGCTGAATTCCACGTGCAGGTCGGGCGACAGCATCAGCGTGACGCCGGCCGCCACCGCCAGGTCGCATTCGCCCTGGCGCAAGGCGTTGCATGCCAGGTGGGTCGTGACCAGCGACGACGAGCAGGCGGTGTCCACCGTCATGCTCGGCCCTTCCAGGCCCAGCACGTACGACACCCGGCCGGACATGGTGCTGCCGGCCGAGCCGGTGCCCACGTAGCCGTCCAGGTCGGCCAGGCCGCCGGCCAGCGCCAGCCCGTACTCGTGATAGCCCTTGCCGATGCCGATGAACACGCCGGTCTGGCTGCCGCGCAGCTGGTCCATCGAATAGCCAGCCTGCTCGATGGCCTCGGACGTGACTTCCAGCATCATGCGTTGCGCCGGGTCCAGCGCCCGGGCTTCGCGCGGCGAGATGCCGAAGAACGGCGCGTCGAACAGGTCGATCGGCGTCACGAAGCCGCCGCGCATGCAATAGGACTTGCCGCGCGCGTCGGGATCCGCGTCATAGATGGCCGCGGCGTCCCAGCGTTCCTTCGGCACTTCCACGATGCCGTCGCCGCCCCGCTCCAACAGAGCCCACAGGTCTTCCGGACTGTTAACGTTGCCCGGCAGGCGGCAGGCCATCGAGACGATGGCGATGGGCTCGTCGGCCAGCGCATTGCGGCGCTTGGGCGTGTTGAGCACCGCCGCCTTGCGGTTGCCGGCCAGGTGCGCGGCCAGGTCCTTGATGGTGAAGTGCTCGTACAGCGTCGAGGTCGACACCGAACGGCCCAGCAGCTTCTGCAGTTCGGCCTGCACCCGCACCACGCGCAGGGAATTGCCGCCGATCTTGAAGAAGCTGTCGTTGATGCCGATGCGGTCGTGGCCCAGCACCTCGGCCCAGACCGCCTGCAACTGCTGTTCCAGCTCGTTGGTGGGCTGCACGGCCGGCTCCAGCATCACCTCGGTCGGCTCGGGCAGCGCCTTGCGGTCGATCTTGCCGTTGGGCGTGAGCGGGAATTCGTCCAGTTCGACAAAGAAATCCGGAATCATGTAGCCCGGCAGGCGCGCCTGCAACCAGGGCCGCAGCACGCGCTGCAGGGCCGGACGGGGCGGCGCCCCGGCGGCCGGCTGGTTGGCGAACTGCGCCAGGGCCTCGCGCGTCATCGGCGCGGCGGCTTGCCAGGTCAGGTCGGGCTGCTCGCCATCCTTGTGGAACACGGCGTCCAGGGCCCAGATGTCGCGGTCGCGGCTGGGCAGCATCACCAGGCGATAGCCCGCCTCGTCCGCGGCCTGTTGCAGGTCCCGCGGATCCACCCACTGGCCCGGCCCGGCCGCGGGCGCGGCGTCCAGCACATGCCCCACCCGCTGCTGCACGTCCGCCAGCCGGCCATTGGGGATATTGGCCACGGTCAGCGCCTTGCCGCCCTTGGCCAGGCGCTGGGCCAGCGCCGGCAGGTCCAGCCCGTCCTTGTGCCAGTCCGCCATGGCCATGGCCGCCGGCTTGCCGCGCGCCGGCGTGCCCACGTGCAGGATCACGTCATAGCGAAAGCGCGTCATTTCATTGACGTAGCTGCCATCGCGCAGCGCCACCTCGACCCGGCTGATCTGCGGATACACCGAGGGCAGATGGGCGAAGAATTCCGGCGCCAGCACCAGCTCGCGCTCGGACCGCAGCGCGCGCTGGGTGCGGCGGCGCAGCTCTTCGGGCGACAGGCTGCACAGGCCCTGGAAATTGGCCACGTCGGCGTGAAAGGCCTCCAGCAGCGACAGGTCGCGCACGTCGCCGATGAAGATGCGGCCCTGGGTCACGGCCTGCGTTGCCCAATCCAGCACCGACAGCAGGTAGCCCGCGTTGGGGAAATACTGCGCCACCGAGTTGATGACCAC
Source organism: Achromobacter sp. ASV32 (assembly GCF_016428805.1). Lineage (GTDB taxonomy): Bacteria > Pseudomonadota > Gammaproteobacteria > Burkholderiales > Burkholderiaceae_B > Achromobacter. The sequence goes on along the minus strand of NZ_JAELTJ010000018.1, from coordinate 29,807 downwards.
GGTGTCGAAGCTGCCCGGCTCGACCTCGGGCAGATCGTTGGCCAGACGGTGTTCGCAGGACGCTTGCGGCAAGCCGCCAAGATGGCGATTGATCTTTTCCACGGCCTGGCTGGAAGCGTCGATGGCCTGGTAGCGCCGGACCTTGGGCGCCACCTCGAACAGCACCAGGCCCGTGCCGGAGCCGATCTCGAAGACCCGCTCGGGCGAGGCCGACAGAATGCGGTCCACGGTGTGCTTGCGCCAATCGCGCATCTCGTCGGCCGGGAACGGCAGGCCGTCATAGCTGTTGTGCCAGCCAGCGGTGTTGAAGGTGGGGTCGGCCGCGCCCGGCTCGTAGGCCCGGTCCCAGACGTCGCGCCACTCGGTCACCGCGGTGCTCTCGGCGCGGCGGTCCTGGGCGGCATCGGCCGGCGCGCCGTTGCGCAGGCAGTAGGCCACCAGTTGATCGTTGCGGCCCACCACCACGGCGCGGCCGATGTCCGCATGGCTGGCCACGGCGGCCTCGACCTCGCCCAGCTCGATACGGAAGCCGCGCAGCTTGATCTGGCCGTCGTTGCGGCCCAGCACGACCAGCTTGCCCGGCTCCTTGAAGCAGGCCAGGTCGCCGGTGCGATACAGGGCGCCCGCGCCAAAGGGGTTGGCCACGAACTGCGCGGCGGTCTGCTGCGCGTCCTTGTGGTAGCCGCGCGCCACGCCGGCGCCGCCGATGCACAGTTCGCCGGCAAATCCCGCCGGCACCGGCGCCATGTGCGCGTCCAGCACATACAGCTGAGTGTTGACGATGGGCTTGCCGATGACGATGTCTTCGCCGGGCTTGACCTGCCACACGCTGGACCAGACGGTGGTTTCCGTCGGACCGTACATGTTCCAGACCGAGTCGGCCCGGGCCAGCAGCTCGTCAGCCAGCGATCGCGACAGCGCCTCGCCGCCGCACAGAATGCGCTTGAGCCGCGCCGCGCCCTGCCAACCCGATTGCAGCAGCAACTGCCAGGTGGTGGGCGTGGCCTGCATCATGGTCACGGCATGGCGCTGCATCAGGTCCAGCAGCGTCTGCCCGTCCAGGCTTTCCTGCTGGCGCGCGATCACCACGCTGGCGCCGCTGATCAGCGGCAGGAACAGTTCCAGCGCCGCGATGTCGAAGGAAATGGTCGTGACCGCCAGCAGGCTGTCGGTGGCGTCACAGCCCGGCTCGGCCTGCATCGACTGCAGGAAATTGCCGAGCGCGCCGTGCGTGACCTCGACCCCCTTGGGCTTGCCGGTGGAGCCGGACGTGAAGATCACGTAGGCCAGGTCGTCGGGCCGGGTGGTGTTGGCCGGATCGGCTGCGTCTGCCCCGGCTTGCGCCAATGCTTCGCCGATATCGACGCAGCGGTCGGCCCAAGCGCTCAAGGCCCCGGTGCGTGCCGCGGGCGGCGCGATCAGCAGCGCCGGCCGGGCCGCATCCAGCATCTGGCGGATGCGTTCGGCCGGAAAGGCCATGTCGACCGGCACGTACGCGCCGCCCGCCTTGAGCACCGCCAGCAGCGCCACCACCATGTCGATGGAGCGGTCCAGGCACACCCCCACCAATTGCCCGCGCTTGATGCCTTGCTGGCGCAGCACGCCGGCCAGGCGGTTGGCGGCGGCGTTCAGCTCGCCATACGACACGGCCTGGTCGGCGCACCGCAGCGCCACGCTGTCCTGATACCGCGCAGCGGCCGTCTCGAACAGCTGATGCACCACGGCGCCCGTGACGGCGGGGTTGCCGGTCTGGTTGAACTGGTCGAGCAAGGCGTCTTTCTCGCTGGCGGACAACGCGTCCACCGCTTGCAGCGGCCAGGCGCCCGCTTCGGGCAGGCGGCGGCACCAGTCGGCCAGTTGCGCGCCCAGCTGCGCCGCGGTGCGGCGCGCGATCTTGCGCGGGTTGAAATGCAATTCAAAGGCATTGCTGCCGGGCTGCAGCACCAGTTCGAGCGCGGGGCGGTCCTCGTCCAGGGCATAGGCCGCGGGCGTCTTGCTCGACACCACCAGGTCCGGCGTCAATTCGCCGCGCTGCGCGCGCGCGGCCAGGACGGCATCGCGGCCGATCAGGTCGCGGCGGATCAGGCCGTGTTCGCGCGCGCGGCGCAAGGCATCGGCAACGGCTTGCAGGTTGCTTGCCACCGGCGCCGACGCATCGATCCGGGCCAGTACGGGCGCCCAAGCGCAGAACACGTCGCGGTAGTCGGGCTCGACCTCGTCGCGCGCCGTGGCGAACGCCACGTGCACGTCGGCCGCGCCCGAGGCGCGCGCCAGGAAGGTGCACAGGCCGCCGACGGCCTGCTCGACGAAGACGCGTTCCGCGTCGCCGCCCTTGGGCGCGGCGGGCAACTTGCCCACGATCGGCGCGGTATTGCTTTCGGGCGCCACCGGCCGCGTGTACGGCAGGCGGTACGGTTGATAGTCGGTCAGTTGGCCGCGCCAGAATTCGGTCGATTCCGTCGCGGCCGTGCCGGCCGCCGTGACCTGCGCGCGGGCCTGTTCGCCGGCCCATGTCAGGCGCGCGCCAGCCTGCAGCCCGCCCGCGCTGAGCAGGTCGGACATCGCCACGTCTGCGCCTTCCAGCGTGCTCAGGGCTTCCAGGCGGATCGCCCGGTTGCCGGTGGCGATGCTGGCGCCGAAGGCGTCGGCGGAAATCACCTGGCCCGGCGCGGCACCCGCGGCGCGGGCTTCGATGCTGGCGCGGCGCACCGCCAGGATACGGCCATCGATCAGCACCTTGGGCCAGGCCAACGGGCTGCTGAAGGGACCATGGTCGGTGGCGCGCACCAGGGCGGCGATCTGCTCGGCATCCTGGCTCCAGTCGATCAGGCCTTCGGCCGAGATCTGCGAACGGCGCGAGAAGTAGCGGCGCCGCGACAGGTCCTGCGGCGTTTCCTGTTCGCGGCCGGCGGCCAGGTCGTCGACCAGCGCGCCAAAACTGTGCACGGCGGTTTCGTCGCACTTCAGGCCCAGCGACAGCGCGGTATCGGTGGACTCGATGGGCACGGCGATGCGCTTGAGAATGCCGCCGCCGTCGATGATGTCGCCGATGCGGTGCCAGGTGATGGCGTAGTCGGTGGCGCGGTCGTAGACGGCCCATGCCGGCACATGCAGACCCGAGTATTCCGGCAGGGGTCCGTAGTGGTAGTTGATGCTCATGCGCCGGGCGCATTTGAGCAAGGTCTCGGGAATCACCGAGTAGTTGCCGATACTGAAGATGATGTCGACCGGGAACCCGGATTCATGCTTGACGGCATCGCTCAGCTCGTACTGTGCGATGCCGGCCTTGGCAGCCCATGCGCGCACGATCAGATCCGATGAAATCACTGCCTTGATGCGGTGTCCTTTCGCCATCAGCACTTCGCCGCAACGAACCAGCACACTGCCGTCTCCAACCAAAAGCGATACGAAACTCGTCATGATCTTATCTTCCTTTGAAAGACTATTCTGACCATCGCGACGGCCTGATTTTTGTAATGCGTGGCCTGTCGCCCGTCTGCACGCGTCGACGAATTCTTATACAGATGATGTGAAATTTCCAGACGCGTCACCACGCCGAACACGTACGTATAGGCTGCAATTTTTGAGCAAAGGCACGCATGTGATTACGTTGCGGAACCGGACTCCGCGTACGCGTTTTCTGCACACCACCGAATTCATCACAGCCTTTCAATCCGCGCCTCGCAGGCCGAAAATGCGCCGCTGCAAGCGTTGCATTCACCCACACCAAAGGCGCACGCAAACACCGGAAAACCTGTACGTACGGACCGGCGTATGGCGCCAACCGCTACGTATTCGCGTACGTGGATGCACGTATAGAGATACGTACTGGCGCCGCCCTACACTTGATTCGCATAAGCACACCGCTGCGCAAGGGGAGAGAGACATGTTCGATGACACGGGCGTTCTGATCGTGGGCAGCGGCCATACGCCGTTTGGCCGGCTGGATGCGTTGAACCTTGAGCAGCTCATCGTGATGGCTGCGAACGAAGCGATCGAAGACGCCGGCGTCGATCCGGCCGAGATCGACGCCGTCTACCTGGGGCATTTCAACGCGGGGCTGGTGCCCGACGCGTTCGCCTCGTCGCTGATCCACCAGACCCACCCGGCCCTGCGCTTCAAGCCCGCCGTGCGCTGCGAAAACGCCTGTGCGTCGGGCTCGGCGGCGATCCATGCCGGCCTGCGCGCGATCCAGTCGCGCGCCGCTCGCACGGTGCTGGTGATCGGCGTGGAAAAAATGACGTCGCGCACGACGCCGGAAGTCACCGAGGCCCTGGCCTGCGCGGGCTACAAGAACGACCCGCGCGAAAGCGGCCTGAGCTTTCCGCAGCAATTCGCCCGGGTGGCGCAAGCCTACGCCGAACGCTATCAAGACCCCCTGCCTGTCATGGCCGCCATCGCCGCCAAGAACCATGGCAATGCCATGCGCAACCCGTTGGCGCAATTGCGGCGCGAACTGGACACCGCGTTCTGCAACGCCGTGTCCGAGCGCAACCCCATGATCGCGGCGCCGCTGCGCATGACGGACTGTTCGCCGATCAGCGATGGCGCGGCCGCCATCGTGATGACCTGCGAGCGGCGCGCCCCCCGCCACGCCCGTCAGGTGCGCTTTCGCGCCGCCACGCACGTCAGCGACATGCTGCCCCTGGAGGGCCGCGACCTGCTTGCCTTCGAAGGCCCGCACCGCGCCATGCAGCGCGCCTATGCCGAGGCCGGCATCCAATTGCAGGACCTGGACTTCGCCGAAGTCCACGACTGTTTCACCATTTCCGAACTGCTGCTCTACGAAGCCATGGGCCTGGCCGCGCCCGGCGAGGGCCACCGGGTGCTGGACGACGGCACGGTGCAACGCGACGGCGACCTGCCCGTCAACCTGTCCGGCGGCCTGAAAGCGAAGGGGCATCCGGTCGGCGCCACCGGGGTGTCCATGCACGCCCTGGCCTACCGCCAGCTCACCGGCCGGGCCGGCGATATGCAATGCCCGGGCGCCGAGCTCGGGCTGGTCTTCAACATGGGGGGCATGGCGGTCGCGAATTACGCCTCGGTACTCGAAGCCGTACGGGCGTAACCAGCATGAACATCGCCAATTGGTTGCAGGCAGCCGCGCTGGAGCATGGCTCGCGCCCGGCCGTATTCACCGGCTTGCGGCTGCACGCAAGCTATCGGGACTTCGCCCGCCGCGCCGCCGCGGTGGCCAAATGGATGCAAGACGACTACGGCCTGGCCGAGGGCGACCGCATTGCCCTGTTCGCCCGCAACCGCGCCGAATATCTCGAACTGCTGTACGCGGCATGGTGGCTGGGCGCGGTGGCCGTGCCCATCAACCCCAAGCTGCATCCCAAGGAAGTGGCCTGGATCGCCGACAACGCCGGCGCCAGCATCATCTTCACGGACCGTCTCGGCGACCTGCCTGCCGGCCTGCTGCCGGCGGGCTGCCGGCACCTGGAGATCGACGGCCCCGGCTACGCCACGGCGTGCCAGGCGCCCGGCCCCTGGGCCCCGCCCGCGCAGCTGTCCGGCGATGCGCTGGCCTGGCTGTTCTACACCTCGGGCACGACCGGCCGGCCCAAGGGCGTCATGCTCAGCCATCGCAACCTCGTGGCCATGGGGCTGTGCTACGCGGTGGACGTCGAAACGGTGCAGCCTGGCGACGGCATGCTGTATGCCGCCCCGATGTCGCACGGCGCGGGCCTGTACCACGTACTGTACGTGCGCAAGGCGGCGCGGCACGTCGTGCCGGAATCGCGCGGCTTCGAGCCGGCGGAAATTCTGTCCCTGGCCGAGCAGACCGGGCCGTTGTCGTTCTTTGCCGCGCCCACCATGATCAAGCGCCTGGTCGAGCAGGCGCGCGCCAGCGGCCATGACGGGCGCGGCATCAAGACCATCATCTACGGCGGCGCGCCCATGTACCTGGCTGACCTGGAAGACGCGCTGTCGGTGCTGGGCCAGCGCTTCGTGCAGATCTATGGCCAGGGCGAAAGCCCCATGACCATCACCGCGCTGTCGCGCGAAGTGATCGCCGACGCCGCCCATCCCGAGCGCGCGGCGCGGCTGGCGTCGGTAGGCACGGCCCAGAGCTGCATGGAACTGCGCGTGGTCGATGCCGCGCTGCAAACCGTGCCGTCCTGTACCGACGGCGAAGTGCTGGTGCGCGGCAACGCCGTGATGCAGGGCTACTGGCGCAACGACCGCGCCACCGCCGAAACACTGGTCGACGGCTGGCTGCGCACGGGCGACATCGGCCGCCTGGACAACGCCGGCTTCCTGACCCTGACCGACCGCAGCAAGGACGTGATCATCTCGGGCGGCTCGAACATCTACCCGCGTGAAGTCGAGGAAACACTGGCGCGCCACCCGGGTGTGCGCGAAGTCGCGGTAGTGGGCGCACCCAGCGCGCAGTGGGGCGAAGAGGTCGTGGCGTTCGTGGTGTCGCGCCCCGGCGCCGTCCTGGCGCCCGAAGACCTGGACGCCTGGTGCCGCACCGAGATCGCCTCGTTCAAGAAACCCAAGCGCTACGTCTTTCACGAAGAGCTGCCCAAGAACAGCTACGGCAAGATTTTGAAGACCGCGCTGCGCGAAGCCCTGCGCAGCGCCGACCCCACGAGCTAGGACCGGTTCAACGCAACCGGCCCTGGTCCGACCACAGGCCAAGGCAAGCGCAATCCCAAGGCCGACACACCGGCGCCACACAAGCCGGAATGCCCCAAGGAGGCAAGCATGAGGAGACGCGATTTCATCAAGACGGCGGCCATACTGGCCAGCGCTTCGGCGCCGGCGGTCTGGACCGGCCGGGCCGCCGCGGCGGCCAAGCCGATCACCCTGAAGTTCGACAGCTACATCAGCGAGACCTCCGGGCCGTCGCGCCTGGACGAGTGGTATCTCAAGCAGCTGGAAACGCGCACCAATGGCGAGGTCAAGGTGCGGCGCTACTGGGCGCAGTCCCTGAACAAGGTCGGTGAACATCTGTCGGCCGTGCGCGACGGCACGTCGGAAATGTCGTTGATCTCGCCGGGGTACTACCAGTCGCAGCTGCCGGTGACCCGCGGGCTGGACTGGTACTACCGCATGCACCGTTCGGATGCGCTGCAATGGCTGTGCCGCGACGTCTACGCCGAATACGCCCCGCTGCGCGACGAATGGGAACGCCGCTACAACAGCAAGGTGCTGTACTGGACCAACTGGTACTACGCGCCGCTGGTCACCCGCCAGCCCATCCATTCCATCGACGACCTGCGCGGCAAGCGCATCCGCGGCTATGGCGCGGCCAACGAAGTGATCGAGCGCTTGGGCGGCACCGCCGTACCGATGGCCGCGCCAGAGGTGTACACCGCCCTGGAACGCGGCGTGCTGGACGGCGTGTACGGCTTTGACTTCATCACGGCGGTGGCCTACAAGCTGCACGAGATTGCCCCGTACTTCACCGACATCGGCGACGGCCCCCATGGCCCGGCCGCCACCATCATCAACGCCCGCACCTGGAAGAACTACCCCGAGCCGGTCAAGCAGGTCAGCGACCAGATCGTCAGCGAGATCTACGGCGGCGAGTACGCGCGGATCTTCGAGGGCGCCGCGCGCCAGTACGTCAAGACCGCCAAGGCCGAAGGCGCCAAGTTCTCGTCGCTGCCCGCATCCGAAAGAGACCGGGCGCGGGCCCTGGTGCAGCCGGCGCAGACCGACGGCTGGGTCGATCGCGTGGCCAAGCCGGCCGGCCTGGACGGCCTGGCGATGCAGGCGCTGATCAACGATGCCATCGCCAAGTATGACCCCAAGGGCACCCTGAAGCGTTTCGACGAGCTCGCCGCCGAAGCCTGATTGCCGCCCCTTCCCTCCCCCCGGCCCGGCCTCGCGCCGGGCCGATCACAGGCAGAGTGTCCATGGACTATTCCACCCGGCTGGGCGCGGCGCTACGCGTCGTCTCCAATCTTTTCGGCGCCATCGCCACGGCGTTCCTGCTGTTCCTGATGTTCGGCATCACGCTGGATGCCATTGTGCGCGTTATCTACGGTCATTCGGTGCCGGGCCTGTTCGAGATGTCGGAACTGAGCCTGGTGGTGATCGTGTTCTTCGGCTTGGGCTGGACCCAGATGGACGACGCCCACATCCGCGTCACGCTGCTGCACGACAAGGTGCCGCCGCTCGTGGCGCAGTGGATGACTGCGCTGGCCTGGCTGGCCGCCGCCGCGGTGCTCGCCGTGCTGGCCTACCCCGCCACCCGCGACGCGCTGGAGTCGGTCGAGATCCGCGAGTTCCGCTGGGGCTATGTCGAAGTGCCGGTATGGTGGACCAAGCTGATCGTGGCGGCCGGCCTGTGGTTCGGCGCCCTGCAGATGCTGTGCCAGGCCGGTCGCACCCTGTGCCGCACCGCGCCGGCGCCCGCCGCCGCCGCCGCGCTGGCCTCCCACTGATCCCACCCGGAACGCCATCCATGGACGCCGTTACCGTTACGTTGATTGCCACCGGCCTGATTTTCGTGCTGCTGTTGCTGGGCGCGCCGGTGTTCGCCGCGCTGGCCCTGTCGGGCATCGTGGGGCTGATCATGGTCGAGGACGCCGCCTTTGTCCTGAACCGGCTCAAATCCTATTCCTACGCCCAGTCCGCTTCCTATCTGCTGACCGTCATTCCGCTGTTCATCCTGATGGGCGCGTTCGCCCACCATGCCGGGGTCGGACAGCGCCTGTTCGAGGTGGCGCGCAAATGGGTCGGCCACCTGCCCGGCGGACTGGCGATGGCCAGCGTGCTGACCTGCGCGGGCTTTGCCGCCACCTCCGGCTCCAGCGTCGCGACCGCCGCGACGGTCGGAGCCGTTGCCATCCCCGAAATGAAACGCGCCGGCTACGATCCGCGCCTGTCTGCCGGGGCGGTTGCCGCCGGCGGGGTGCTGGGCGTGCTGATCCCCCCCAGCGTGCTGCTGATCTTCTATGCCGCCCTGACCGAGGTATCAGCGGGCAAGATGCTGGTGGCAGGCGTGCTGCCCGGCTTGCTGTCGACCCTGATCTTCATCATCGGCATCCGCGTCATCAGCGCGTCGCCGCGCATGGCCGCGTCGGTCCTGCCCAAGAGTCCGTGGCGCGAGCGCGTCCTGTCCATCACCAACGGCTGGCAGGTGCTGGTGCTGTTTGCCATCGTGCTGGGCGGCATCTACCTGGGCTTTGTCACCGCCACCGAGGCCGCCGCCGTGGGCGCTTTCGCGGCCTTCATCATGCTGCTGTTCGCGCGCCAGCCGCGGGCCGAGCTGCGCAGCAAGCTGTACGAAAGTCTGCGCAACGCCATCACCACCACGGTGATGATCCTGTTCACCATGCTGGGCGCGGGCATCTTCAGCCTGTTCCTGAGCCTGGTGCAGGTGCCCCAGCAGATCGCCGAAGTGATCGTCTCCTCGGACATTCCGCCCCTGCTGGTCGTGGGCTTGATGTTGCTGGCCTATTTTCCGCTGGGCATGTTCCTGGACGCCTTTTCGATGCTGGTCATCACCCTGCCGATCATGTTTCCGACGGTGGTGTCGCTGGGGTTCGACCCCATCTGGTTCGGCATCCTTGCCGTAAAGATGTGCGAGATCGGCCTGATCACGCCGCCGGTGGGGCTGAACGTGTTCGTCATCGCGGGCATCGACCGCCAGACGCCGCTTACGCAGATCTTTCACGGCGCCTGGTGGTTCGTCATCATGGAAGTCATCACCACGTTGATCCTGTTCACCTTTCCCAGCATCGTCACGATCCTGCCGGAGATGATGCTGGGAAAATAGCGCCAGGAACCCGCGAGCGTCAGGAGAGGTTTTCGACCAGGACGATCTTGGACACCAGGTCAGCGGTGTTCTTGGCGTCCAGCTTGCGCATGATGCGCGCGCGGTGGACCTCGACCGTGCGGTACGAGATGTCCAGCCGCACGGCGATTTCCTTACAGCTCAGGCCGTTGGCCACGTAGGCCGATATCTCGCGTTCGCGGCGTGTCAGGTGCGCCGTGCGCAGGCCGTTGTCGGCAATGCGCTCGAAGCTCCATATCATCAGCTCGAACGGATCTTCGGGCGTGAGCGTGATGCCGCGCGCGCGGGCCCAGAAGACCTCGCGGCTGCGATGCTGCATGAAGCGCTCGTCTTCGTAGTAACAGTTGTTTTCCAGGTGCTTGAGACAACGTTGGCCGATCTGGTGAAAGTCGGACTGGGAAGGATAAAGTTGAAGAATCGATTTGCCCACCAATTCCTTGCGCGAGTAGCCAAACAGATTCGCGAAGGCGTGATTGCATTCCGAGATCTTGCGCGCGCTGCACACCACTTGCGGCGCGGGGGATTCCTTGAAGGCGAGCAATGTCAGGTGAAAGTCACTCATATTGTCTCCCCGGATAGCGTGCCGGATTTGCCGTTGCGCCGCGGGATCCGCAGCGTTTTTTTTGGCGGCCCGCATCTTGTTGTGCGGGCTTCGAGGAGCCAGTGTATAAGAAGCAATAGCCCCCAGGAATGGGCATTTCCGGCCGATTTGCATCAGAATTTTCGCGTGCATCCGGGGCGCGAAAACCCTACTCTTTCATAACCCCGCGCGGCGTTTCCGGCCTCCTTCGAACACTGTTTCAGGTTTCAACCAATCCATGCGCGTCCCGACTTCCTGCGGCCCTGTTCGAATCCTGCGCGGCGCCCCCTCATGAGCCTCGATCAGGCGGCGCTGCCGCAGTCTCCGTTTGCCTTGCCGCCCGCGATCCTGCAGCGCGTGCGGCGCATTACGCCCGATCTGCCCGGGGCCGGTGGTCTGCCGCCGCGCGAGCGCAGACAGACGGAATTCCAGGCGGGACGCGACCTGGCCGCCGCGCTGCTGGCCGAGGCCGGCTCGTCGATCACGCAGGTGGGCGTGGCGCCGGACCGCGCGCCGGTCTGGCCCGACGGGTATATCGGTTCGATCAGCCATAGCCGCGTGCTGGTGGCCGTGGCCGTGGCGCGCCGGCAAGACGTGCGCGCGCTGGGCATCGACATCGAAGCCCTCGCCACCGAACGCGAAGTCGAGGCGATTGAATCGGTCTGCATGCGGCCCGAGGAACGGGATGTCGATACCGGCGCGCTGACCCGCGCGCAATTCGTCACCCTGCTCTTTTCCGCCAAGGAAGCGTTCTACAAATGCATGCACCCGCTGACGCGGGTCGAGTTCGATTTCACCGATGTTTCCATCACCCGCATCGATCCGTCCCGCCAGCGCCTGGAAATGCGCCTGCTGCGCGCGGCCACGCCGGAATTCGGGCCGGGTCATGTGTTTCATTGCGGCTATCGCAGCGCCCACGGGCATGTCTATACTGCCTTGACGCTTGGCCGATGAAGCATCCCTTGCTTGCCATACATCCTTTCACGGTTGTTCCTTGTAAACAGGAGAGTTCGCATGACTGATCCCATCGTTATCGTCAGTGCCGTCCGCACCCCGCTCGCCGCGTTCCAGGGCGAGTTTTCCACCCTGTCCGCCAACGAATTGGGCGCCACCGCCATCAGCGCCGCCATCGAACGCGCGGGTCTCAAGCCCGAGCAGATCGACGCCGTGCTGATGGGCAACGTGCTGCAGGCCGGACAGGGCCAGGCGCCCGCGCGGCAGGCGTCCATCAAGGCGGGCATCCCCAGCTCGGTGGGCGCCATCACGGTGTCCAAGGTGTGCGGCTCGGGCATGCAGGCCGCCATGCTGGCGCACGACGCCATCGTCGCCGACACCCATAGCGTGGTGGTGGCCGGCGGCATGGAATCCATGACCAATGCGCCGTATCTGTTGATGAAGGCGCGGGGCGGCTACCGCTTCGGCCACGACAAGGTGTATGACCACATGATGCTGGACGGCCTGGAAGACGCGTACCAGGTCGGCCGCGCCATGGGCACGTTCGGCGAAGACTGCGCCGCCAAGTACGGCTTCACGCGCGAAGAGCAGGACACCTTCGCGGTGGAGTCCGTGTCGCGCGCCCAGGCCGCCGCCAAGGACGGGACCCTGAAATGGGAGACCGTGCCGGTCGTCATCAAATCCAAGAAAGGCGACACAGTCATCGACCGCGACGAACGCCCGCAGAAGCTGAACGTGGAGAAGATTCCCACGCTCAAGCCGGCCTTCGCGGCCAACGGCACCATCACCGCGGCCTCCTCGTCGGGCAACGCCGACGGCGCGGCCGCGATGATCCTGATGCGCGAATCCACCGCCCGGAAGCTGGGCTGCAAGCCGATCGCCAAGATCGTCGGCCACGCCAGCTTTGCGCAAGAGCCGGAATGGTTCACCACGGCCCCCGTGGGCGCCATCAAGAAGCTGTACGACAAGGTGGGCTGGAAGACCGCCGACGTGGACCTGTTCGAGATCAACGAGGCCTTCGCCGCCGTCACGATGGCGGCGATGAAGGAACACAATATTCCGCGCGACAAGGTGAACATTCACGGTGGCGCGTGCGCCGTGGGCCACCCCATCGGCGCGTCCGGCGCGCGCATCATGGTGTCGCTGCTGGGCGCCTTGAAGGCCACCAACGGCAAGCGTGGCGTGGCCACGCTGTGCATCGGCGGCGGCGAAGCCACCGCCGTCGCGCTGGAATTGCTGTAGGCCCCGGGCGTCAAGGCTCGATGGCGTCAACGCCTTGGCGTGCAAGGCGTTGACGCGCCGGGGCCGTGAACCGGGCCCCGGCGATGCTCTCTCAATGTCACAGAGTTGCACGCAAACGTTTCTGCCGCGCTCCCGGGGCCGCGCCCCTTGCGGGCGCATTCTTGCGGTGGTCCGCCGACACAGGAAAACACATTGCGAAACTTGAACCCTTCGGGGGGGATGGTCATGATGAATGGACATTCACCCGGAACAAGGAGGTTTCATGCAGCGTTCCAAAACCGCAATCCTATCGGCCGTCCTCGCGGTAGCCGCATTGTCCGGTACCCCTGCCCTGGCGCAGAACGCCCCGGCCACCCAGAGCCCGCAGACGCAGGCCGCCCCGCCCGCTATCCAACCGTCCGATCAGCAACTGCAGCGTTTCGCCTCGGCCTCGCAAAAGGTGTCGGGCGTGGTGGACGAATACCGTCCCAAGGTCGATGCCGCCAAGAGCGACGCGGCCAAGCAGAAAATCGTCCAGGAAGCCGACGCCAAGATGGTCAAGCTGGTGCAGGCCGACGGCCTGTCCGTTGAAGAGTTCAACGGCATCGGGCGCGCGGTGCAGCAGGACCCGCAGCTCAAGCAGCGCCTGATGAGCATGGGCAAGGCCGGCGCGGCCGTGCAATAACGGCCGGCGCTTTGGGGGTTATTCTAGGCGGACTGATTCCAGGATCGCCCAGGAGCCCCGCTTTGACCCAGGACCTTACCCTCTATGACCTGGCCGGCGCCGACCCGACGCTGCGCTTTTCCCCGCATTGCTGGAAAATCCACATGGCGCTGGCGCACAAGGGCCTGACGGCCCGCACCGTGCCCTGGGGCTTCACCGAGAAAGAGACCATCGCGTTCTCGGGCCAGAAGCTGGTGCCGGTCCTGCTGCACGGCGACGCGGTGGTCAGCGACTCCTGGCAGATCGCCTGCTACCTGGAAGACACGTTTCCCGAACGGCCTTCGCTGTTCGGCGGCGACACCGGCCGCGCGCTCAGCCTGTTCGTCAATGGCTGGGCCGACACCACGCTGGTGCCGGTCCTGGCCCGCTTGCTGCTGCCCGAGATTCACGGCCTGATCCGCGACGAGGACAAGGACTATTTCCGCACCAGCCGCGAGAAGCGCTTCGGTCCGCTGGAAGACCTGCCGGCCGGCTATGCCGAACAGATCGAGCGGCTGCGCGCCGCGCTGCTGCCCTTGCGCCACATGCTGGCCAGGCAGCCATTCCTGGCGGGCGCGCAGCCGGCCTATGCGGACTATGCCGTGTTCGGGATGTTCATGTGGGCGCGTTGCACCAGTTCCCTGGCACTGCTGGCGGACGACGACCCCGTGCATGCCTGGCGCGAACGCATGCTCGACGCCCACGGCGGCCTGGCGCGCCAGGCGCCGACGGCTCACTGAAAAGCAATGGGCGCCATCAAGGCGCCCATTGCATGCTGCTCCAGACACGCGTTCACGGCCGTGAACGCGCCCTGCGCCGTCAGGTCTTCAGGCGGTAGCCCGTCTTGAAGATCCAGCGCACCGCGACCAGGCACACCGCCAGGAACACCAGCGTCATGCCGACGCTGACGCCGACGCTGACATCGGACACGCCGTAAAAGGCCCAGCGAAAGCCGCTGACCAGGTAGACCACCGGGTTGAACAGCGTGGCGGTCTGCCAGAACGGCGGCAGCATCTTGATGGAATAGAAGGTGCCGCCCAGGAAGGTCAGCGGCGTGATGATCATGAGCGGAATGATCTGCAGTTTCTCGAAACCGTCGGCCCAGATGCCGATGATGAAACCGAACAGGCTGAAGGTAACCGCCGTCAGCACCAGGAAGCCCAGCATCCAGAACGGATGCACGATCTCGAACGACACGAACAGCCGGGCCGTGGCCAGCATGATCAGGCCCAGGATGATGGACTTGCTGGCCGCCGCCCCCACGTAGCCGGCGACGATTTCCACGTAGGAAATGGGCGCGGAGTGGATTTCGTAGATGGTGCCGGAAAAGCGCGGCATGTAGATGCCGAACGAGGCATTGGCAATGCTTTGCGTCAGCAGCGACAGCATGATCATGCCGGGCACGATGTAGGCGCCGTAGCTGACGCCGTCGATATCGACCATGTGCGAGCCGATGGCCGAGCCGAACACCACGAAATACAGCGACGTGGAGATGACCGGCGACAGCACGCTTTGCATCAGCGTGCGCCAGGCGCGGGCCATTTCGAACAGATAGATGGCGCGGATTGCGTAGAAATTCATGATTGGGCGGTCACCAGGCTGACGAAGATTTCCTCGAGCGAGCTTTCCGAGGAATTGAGGTCGGTGAATTCGATGTCCAGTTCGCTCAGCTGGCGCAGCAGGGCCGAGATTTCGCCGCCTCCATGGTTGTCGTAGGTGTAGACCAGCTTGTGGCCGTTGTCGGACAGGTCCAGCTGGAAGGCATCCAGCGCCGTGGGGATGCCCGGCAGCGGCGCCTTCAGGGTCAGGGTCAGGCGGCGCTTGCCCAGCTTGGCCATGAGCTCGTTCTTTTCCTCGACCAGGATGATCTCGCCCTTGCGGATCACGCCGATACGGTCGGCCATTTCCTGGGCTTCTTCGATGTAGTGGGTGGTCAGGATGATGGTGACGCCGCTTTCGCGCAGGCGCCGCACCATTTCCCACATGCCGCGCCGCAATTCGACGTCGACGCCAGCGGTGGGTTCGTCCAGGAACAGGATCTTGGGTTCGTGCGACAGCGCCTTGGCGATCATGACGCGGCGCTTCATGCCGCCGGACAGCGCCATGATGCGGCTGTCTTTCTTGTCCCACAGGGACAGATCGCGCAGCACCTTTTCGATGTAGGCGGGGTCGGCCGGCTTGCCGAACAGGCCGCGGCTGAACGTGACCGTGTTCCAGACGCTTTCGAAGGCGTCGGTGGAGATTTCCTGCGGCACCAGGCCGATGGCGGCGCGCGCCGCGCGGAACTGCGACACGATGTCGTGGCCGTCGGCCAGCACCCGGCCGCTGGTGGGGTTGACGATGCCACAGATGATGCTGATAAGCGTGGTTTTACCCGCGCCGTTGGGTCCGAGCAGCGCGAAGATCTCGCCGCGCTGGATTTCCAGGTCGACGCTCTTGAGCGCCTGGAATCCCGAAGCGTACCGTTTGGTTAAACCCTGAACTGAAATGACTGGCTGCACTGCGGCTCCCAGCGTGGTGGACAACCCGGGATTTTACCTGTCCGGCCCGGCGGGCTTGTTCGGTCTGGCGGAACGGTGTGTTTGATAAGCGCGATAAACGGCCTGGCCTGTCTTACACTGCACGGCATGCAAAACAGGGCCAACAAGGCCCGAACCCGGGGAATCGGGCCGTGCCGGCCCGCCGAAAGGCTGAATATGTTCGCGGATCTGAAACATCTGTCCCACCACGCGGCCTGGCGGCGCCAGCTGGAAATGTTGCTGGAATCCGCCGGGGAAGGCATCTACGGCATCGACCTGCGCGGCCGCTGCATCTTCATCAACGGCGCGGGCGCCCGGATGCTCGGCTATTCCCCCGACGAGGTCGTGGGCCGCAACATGCACTACCTGATCCACCATTCTCACGTCAACCGCGAGCTGATGCCGGTGCACGACTGCCGCATCTTCAAGGCGTTTCGCGACGGCCGCGGCGAACGGGTGGACGACGAGGTGCTGTGGCGCCGCGACGGCTCGTGCTTTGACGCCGAGTACGCCTCCTACCCCATCCACAACGACCAGGAGGTGGTCGGCGCGGTCGTGACCTTTTCGGACATCACGGCGCGCAAGCGCATCGAACGCGAGCTGCACGGCACCCAGGCGCAGCTGGAGGCGCGCGTGGCCGAGCGCACGGCTGCGCTGAGCGCCGCGCATGAGTCGCTGCGCAGCCTGTCCGCGCACCTGAGCACCCTGCGCGAGCAGGAACGCGCGCACATCGCCCGCAACATTCACGACGACCTGGGCGCATCGTTCACGGCCCTGCAACTGGACCTGAACTGGCTGCGCCGCCAACTGGCCGCGCAACCCGCGCTGCAAACCCACCTGGACCGCATGCTCGACGTGACGCAGATGGCCATGGGCGCCACCCGCCGTATCCTGAACGATCTGCGCCCGGTGGTGCTGGACCACCTGGGGCTGTGGGCCGCGCTGGAAAGCCTGTTGCAGGACGTGCAGGCGCGCACCGGGCTGCAATGCCGCTACCTGTGTCCGCCGGACACCGAACGCCAGCGCCTGGATCCGCAAGCGGAAATCGCCGTCTACCGCATCGTGCAAGAGCTCTTGACCAACGTGCAGCGCCATGCGCGGGCGCGCAGCGTCAGCGTCAGCGCCGTCTGGAGCGACGGCGGCCTGCTGCTGGCGGTGGAAGACGACGGCGTGGGCATGCAACTGCCCGAGACGCGGCAGACCTTCGGCATCCTGGGGATGCGCGAACGCGCCCGCGCCATCGGCGGCGACCTGGCGCTGGACAGCGCGCCCGGCGCTGGCATGCGCGCCCGCCTGCGCCTGAACCCGCCCGCCGCCTGAGGACAGCCGCCATGGCCCTGAATCTGCTGATTGTCGACGACCACCTGATCATTCGCCGCGGCCTGGCCCGCATCCTGCAGGAGGACCCGCGGGTGGGCCAGGTGCACGAGGCGGCCGACGCCCCCACGGCCCTGCGGGCGCTGCGCCAGCAGCCCTATGACGCCATGGTCCTGGACGTGGCGCTGGGCGAGCGCGATGGGCTGGATGTGCTCAAGACCGTGCGCGCCGACTATCCGGGACTGGGCGTGGTGATGCTGTCCGTGTACCCGGAATCCCAATTCGCGGTGCGGGCGTTGCGGGCCGGCGCCCAGGCCTACCTGAACAAGGGCTGCGACCCCGAGGAACTGCTGGCCGCGCTGGTCAACGCCGCCGCCGGCAGGATGTACGTCACGCCCGCGGTGGCCGAACTGCTGGCGCACACGGTGCGCCAGGACAGCACGCGGCCGCCCCACGAACTGCTGTCCAATCGCGAATTCCAGGTGTTGCAGCTGCTGGTGGCCGGCCGGTCGGTGTCGGCCATCGGCGAGCAGCTGGCGCTGTCGGTGAACACCATTTCCACCTACCGCGCCCGCATCTTCGAAAAGCTGGGCGTGCGCACGCTGGTCGAGCTGGTGGCCTACGCCAACATGCACCAGCTGGGTGCCCGCTGAGGCGCCACGCACCGCCTTGGCGCAAGGCGCGCACCGCGTAGTGGTTGCACTACACGCATATGGTCGAACCGGCGATACCGGCCGCGCGCGGCCGGCGCCAAGATGGAGGCCTTCCCCATTCTGGAGGCTTCCATGTCCCTGTTCAGCAATCCGTTCGATCCCGGCAGCCGCCTGGCCTGCGGCTGCGGCCGCCATGCATCGCAGGCCGAGCACGCGCGCGCCCAGGGCGACACGGCGCTGGACGCCGCCTCGGACAGCGCCGTAGAGCATGCCGTGATGCGCGCCCTGTTTCCGCAGGACGCGCTGCGCCGCCGGTTCCTGCGGGCGGTGGGCAGCGGCACGGCCATGGCGGCCGTCGCCTCCTTGTTCCCGCTGGCCGCCGCCAAGCAGGCCTTTGCCCAATCGGCCGGCCCGCTGGAAAAGCAGAAACTGAAGGTGGGATTCATCCCCATCACCTGCGCCACGCCCATCATCATGGCGCATCCCATGGGCTTTTACGGCAAGCAGGGGCTGGACGTGGAAGTGGTGAAGACGGCCGGCTGGGCGCTGATCCGCGACAAGGCCATGTCCGGCGAATACGACGCCGCCCACATGCTGTCGCCGATGCCGCTGGCCATTTCGCTGGGCGCGGGCACCAGCCGCGCGGTGCCGTGGACCATGCCCGCCGTCGAGAACATCAACGGCCAGGCCATCACGCTGTCGATGAAGCACAAGGGCCGGCGCGACCCGAAGGACTGGAAGGGCTTCAAGTTCGCCGTGCCCTTCGACTATTCCATGCACAACTACCTGTTGCGCTATTACCTGGCCGAACACGGGCTGGACCCCGATACCGACGTGCAGATCCGTTCGGTGCCGCCGCCCGAAATGGTGGCCAACCTGCGCGCGGACAATATCGACGGCTTCCTGGCGCCGGACCCGGTCAACCAGCGCGCGGTGTACGACGGCGTGGGCTTTATCCACCTGCTGTCCAAGGCCATCTGGGACGGCCATCCGTGCTGCGCGTTTTCGGCCAGCCGGGAATTCGTGACCACCCAGCCCAACACCTACCAGGCGCTGCTCAAGGCCATCATCGAGGCCACCGCCTACGCCCGCAACCCCGCGAACCGCAAGGAAATCGCCACCGCCATCGCCGCGCCCAACTACCTGAACCAGCCCGTCACCGTGGTGGAACAGGTCTTGACGGGCACCTATGCCGATGGCCTGGGCAACGTGTTGACGGATCCGGCCCGCATCGACTTCGACCCGATGCCGTGGGGCTCGTTCGCCGTCTGGATCCTGACGCAGATGAAGCGCTGGGGCCAGATAAAGGGGGACATCGACTACCAGAAGGTGGCTGCCGAGGTGTTCCTGGCAACAGACGCGCTGCGCCTGATGCGCGAGGCTGGGCTGACCCCGCCCGCGCAAACCGGCAAGACCTTCAGCGTGATGGGCAAGCCCTTCGACGCCGCCCAGCCCGAGGCCTACCTGGCCGGCTTCAAGATCCGGAGGACCTGATGCGGGCCGCGCAACCGTGGCGGGCGACGTTCCTGTCCGTCATCCTGTTCCTGGCGTTCCTGCTGCTGTGGCACGCCGCCACCCGTCCCGCGACCGGCACGGCCACGGTGGACCCGGCCTATGCCGCGCTGGTCGGCAATGCCGCGGCCAGCGGATCCAAGACGCCCTTTCCCGGCCCGGCCGAGGTCGGCGCCAAGCTGTGGCAGCACCTGCAAGATCCGTTCTACGACCGCGGGCCGAACGACAAGGGTATCGGCGTGCAGCTGGCGTACTCGGTGGCGCGGGTGCTGACCGGCTTCCTGCTGGCGGCGCTGGTGGCCATTCCGCTGGGCTTCCTGATCGGCATGTCCAAGACCGTGTACCGCGCGTTCGATCCCTTCATCCAGGTGCTCAAGCCGATCTCGCCGCTGGCCTGGATGCCGCTGGCGCTCTACACCATCAAGGACGCCGACACCTCGGCCATCTTCGTGATTTTCATCTGCTCGCTCTGGCCCATGCTGGTGAACACGGCCTTTGGCGTGGGCGCGGTCCGCCAGGACTGGCTGAACGTGGCGCGCACGCTGGAAGTGCCGCGGCTGCGCACGGCCTTGCAGGTCATCCTGCCGGCCGCCGCGCCGACCATCATGACGGGCATGCGCATCTCGGTCGGGATCGCCTGGCTGGTCATCGTCGCCGCCGAGATGCTGATCGGCGGCACCGGCATCGGTTACTTCGTGTGGAATGAATGGAACAACCTGTCGATTGCCAACATCATCTGCGCGATCCTGTTCATCGGGCTGATCGGCATGCTGCTGGACACCCTGCTGGCGCGCGCCGCGCGGCTGGTCAGCTACCGGGAATGAACATGCGCGCCCCTTTCCTGCAGGTCCAGGCGCTGGCCAAGCGCTATCCAGGACGCGACGGCCAGCCTGCCGCGCCGGTGTTCGAACACATCGACTTCGGCATCGAACAAGGGCAGTTCGTCTGCGTGATCGGACATTCCGGCTGCGGCAAGACGACGATCCTGAACATCCTGGCAGGCATCGACGAGGCCAGCGAAGGCGTGGTCATCATGGACGGGCGCGAGATTGCCGGCCCGTCGCTGGCGCGCGGCGTGGTGTTCCAGGCCCATGCCTTGCTGCCCTGGCTGACCGCGCTGCAGAACGTCGAATTCGGCGTGCGGTCACGGTGGCCGGCCTACAGCCGCGCCCAGGTGCGCGAACACAGTCTGCGCTACCTGGCCATGGTGGGTCTTGCCAGCGCCGCCGACAAAAAGCCGTGCGAACTGTCGGGCGGCATGAAGCAGCGCGTGGGCATCGCCCGGGCCTTTGCCATCCAGCCGCGGATGCTGCTGCTGGACGAGCCCTTCGGCGCGCTGGACGCGCTGACCCGCGGCACCATCCAGGACGAATTGCGCGCCATCGTCCAGGACACCCGCCAGACCGTTTTCATGATCACGCACGACGTGGACGAAGCCATTTTGCTGGCCGATCGCATCCTGCTGATGAGCGCGGGCCCCTATGCCCGCATCGCCGAGTCCGTCGACGTGGACCTGCCACGCGGCCGCACCCGCGCCAGCCTGCACCACGAACCGCGCTATTACGAAATCCGCAACCATCTCGTCGACTTCCTGGTCGACAAGGCTTCCCACAAGGAGTGAACCCCCATGATGTCCCGCGCCGAAGTCACCGAACTGATCGTCACCCGCCGGCTGGAGAAAAAACTGTCCTGGGCCGCCATCGCCGAGGCGGTCGGCCAGAGCAAGGAATGGACCACCGCCGCGCTGCTGGGCCAGATGACGCTGACCGAAGCGCAGGCACAGGCCGCGGCCCGGGTGCTGGACCTGCCCGCCGACGCCGTGGTGCAGTTGCAGGTCGTGCCCTACAAGGGGTCCTTGCCCACTGCCGTGCCGACCGACCCGCTGATCTACCGCTTCTACGAGCTGATCAACGTCTATGGCACGACGTTCAAGGCGCTGATCAATGAGGAATTCGGCGACGGCATCATGAGCGCCATCGATTTCAAGATGGACCTGACGCGCGAAGCCGACCCCAAGGGCGACCGGGTGCAGATCGTCATGAGCGGCAAGTTCCTGCCGTACAAGACGTACTGAGCGGGACGGGGCCGCACGGCGCGGCCCCGCGTCCAGACGGGCGGGGGGGGTGCGCTGACGGCAAGGACGGGCCGGGGCGTGTGCCGCCCGCGGGCAAGGATGCCTGGCGTCCTCAGGCCACCAGGACGGCGGGCGTCAGCCTTCGATCGCCAGTTCTTCCCAGCCCAGTTCGCGGGTGCGCGTCAGCGCGTCGGTCACCGCGTCCGTGGCGGCCCGCGCGGCGTCTGCCAGCGCATCGCCGGCCAGCAACCGGGCGGTGATGGCCGCCATGAACACGTCGCCGGTGCCGTGCACCGACGGCGGGATCGCGATTTCGGGGTGGGTCAGCACCGTGCTCTCGTCCCGCGTCACCACGGCCAATTGCAACGTGCCCGGCGCGGCTGCCATCGGCGCGGCGCTGGTCACGACGATCCATTGCGGCCCCTCGGCGATCAACTCGCGCGCGGCCGCCACCACCTCGTCTATGGACGACAGCGGCCGGCCCACCATCAGTTCCAGCTCGAAATGGTTGGGCGTCATGCCGTCGGCATGCGGCACCAGCTGCTTGCGGTACTGCGCCACCAATCCGGAATCCACGTACAGACCGTCATTGCGGTCGCCCATGACCGGGTCGATATGCACCCGCAGGTCTGGCCGGGCCGCTCGCAGCGCCGGCAACCACGCGGCCAGCAAGTCAGCCTGCCCAGGCTGGCCCAGGTAGCCGCAGACCACGGCGCGCGCCACCTGGGTCACCCCGCGTTCGTCCAGCCCCTTGAGCAGGCCCTCGAACCAGTCCAGCGGCACGGCGCCGCCATGCAGGGTGGGATAGTGCGGCGTGTTGCTCAGGATGACCGTGGGCACCGCGATGGCCCGCAGGCCGGCCCGGCGAAACACCGGCATGGCGGCGTTGTTGCCGACGTAGCCGTAGACAACCTGGGATTGAATGGAAATGACGTCCACCCGCGCGGTTACGGCGGGCAGCGCTGCGCCAGCGGTCGGGGCAGCGGAAATGGCGGTCATACGGCGGGCTCCTGGCGGAAACGGGATCGTCAGCCGGCGAAAGCGCCAGCGTGAACGATATTCTAGGCCCGCCCCGGCGTCTGCGCCGACGCCAGCCACCCCGCGCCGTCCAGCACCGCGCCGTCGATGCCAGCCAAGTGGGGCGCGAATGGATACGCCACCGACGACACGATCTGGCATTGCGCCAGTTGCGGATGGTCGGCGTTGAGCAGGTACTGGCAACCGCCGGCCGCGGACGGCACCTGCAGGAGCAGCGCGTCGCCCCGCGCCAGCCAGGCGTTGCCGAAAGCGCGCGAGGCCTGCAGGTCGGTCTGCCAGGCGGCGGGCGGACGCGGGTCGGCCACCGATTGCGGCGGCACCCGCACTTCCAGCAGGAAGTAGTTGCGCGGCAAGGCGCGCGGGTGCGCCACCTCGGCCTGCGCCAGCCGCGCGAACACCGCGGCCGCCGGCGTGGCGTCCAGCACCACCACCGCGGCGCCGGCGCCATGCCAGCGGCCCGCCGGACGGGCTCGCGGCAGCAGGTCCTGGCTGTTGCTCAGGCGCCAGAGCGGCGTCATGGGCCGAGTCCTTCGATGGAACGCCGGGGCAACGTCATGGGCCAAGTCCTTTTTCAATCAAGCGCCAAATCGCGGTCATGGGCCGTTTCCTTCGTCGATGTTGATCAGCCATTGCTCGATCATGGCGGCGTAGCGGCCGTGCTGGCACAGCAGCATCGGCACCCGGCCGTGCAGCCGGCGCTTGGGGCTGCACAGCCAGCGCCGCGCGCCCTCCGCGCCGCCGAACACCAGCTCGGCCAGCCAGGCCACCCGCAGCGCGCGATACAGCACGCGCAGGTCACCCAGGTCCAGGCTGTGGTCGCGCAGCGGATCGCGCGACCGGCCGGGCTCGACCTGCGGCACCAGCGCCAGCCAGTGCAGCAGCTCGCCGGCGAAGGTGGTGCGCAGCGACTGCAACAACGCCGGCGCGCACTGCAGGCTGGCCGGCGGCCCGGCCTGCCCCAGGGCCTGGCCAAGCCGCGCGTCCAGCGCCGCGGCGACCGCGCCCGGGTCAGGGCGCGCGGGCCGCGAGGGCGGGCTGGGTTTGCGCGGCGGCCGCGCTTTGCTCGAAGGCGGCATTGAGGGCCGCGCCATCAATGCTGACGGTTCCTGCATTCAGCAACCCCTCCAGGTAAGCCCGTGCCGCCAACTCCTGGCGTTGGGTCCGCAGCGCGGCGCGCAATTCTTCCTTGACCTGCTCGTACGGCGTGACACCGGCAGCGCGCAGGTCAACCAGTTTCAGGATGTGGAAACCCGCCGCCGATTGCACCGGTGCCGAGACCTCGCCCGCCTTGAGCTGCTCGATCGCCGGACGCATTTCCGGCGTCAGCTGCGCCAACGGCACATAGCCGATGTCGCCGCCCTGGGCGCGGGTGGTGCCGTCCTGCGAATAGGTCTTGGCCAGCGCGGCGAAATCGGCCTTGGGGGCCTGGGCCCGCTTGACCAGGTCCAGCGCCTGCTTGCGCGCGCTGGCGATGGCGTCGTTGTCGCCCAGCGCCGCGGGCAGGAAGATCTGGCTGACGCGGTACAGGGCCGGCTGCGCCAACTGCGGCTTGGCACGCTCGTAGGCGGCCTGCAGGTCGGCCTCGGCCGGGTAGCCGTCCGGCGCGCGGCTGACCGATTCCAGATAGGTCTGCAGCACGATGCGCTCCTGCGCGGCCTGGAAGGCGCGCTTGAGCTCGGGGCGGTCTTGCCAGCCCTGGGCGCGGGCCTGCTCGACCAGCGCCTTTTCCGCCAGGCGCGCGCGCAGCCACTGGTCCAGCCCGGCGCGGTTGCCCTGGAGCTGGGCGCGGGCTTCGGGCGGCATGGCCTGCAACTGGCGCACCAGTTCGTCGCGGTCCACCTGCACGCCGCCCAGCGTGGCCACGGCGGGCGCCTGGGACGGCGCGGCGGCGGGTTGGGCGCCGGGCTTGGCGGATGCCGCCGCCGGTTTGGCGGGGTCGGCGGCGGCCACCTTGGCGGGCTGGGATTCACTGCTTTGCGCGGGGCTGCCGCGCATCAGCGCCACGGCGCCGGCCAGCACGGCGATCAACAGCACCGCGGCGGTCACGCGCAGCCGGGTGGGCTTGTCGGAAAGAATAGTCATGGTCGAAACCTCACTTGCTTGAATGCGCCATTCACCGGGAACGGCGGCCGGGGTGGAAGACGTCTACGCCTCCGCCGCCAGGCACCGGCCCGGCGGATGGATCAGTTGGCCGCCTCGACGGCGGCTTCTTCCTGCACTTGCCCGGCATCGGCCTGGCCCGTGGCATTGGCGCGCAGGAACAGCAGGAATTCCTGCAGCAGGCGGTCCCACAGTTCGGCGGTGGCGCGCAGGTAGTTCTCGGACACGCCGCCGGCCAGGATCACGTCCAGTTCCAGTACCAGGAAGGCGCCCTGCACCGTCAGGCGGGCAAAACGCTTTTCCACGTTCCAGCGCTCGGCCAGGCCGGCGGGCAGCTCGCCCTGCACGCGCAGCGCGCAGCTGAGCGTGTAGTCCAGGTATCGGCCGGCTTCGGCCGAGGGGTTGCCCAAACGCACGGCAAAGCCCACGCCCTGGCTGGCGCTGAGCAGTTGCACCATGCCGTTCTGCTCGGACACGGTGACGCGGTAGCCCGCGGATTGCAGCAGTTCCTGCAGGCGTTCGGCGTTGACGTCGAGAATCAGGCTGGAGTCGGTCATTACAGTGTTCCTAGATGAAGAAATGAAGACAGGTCTTGATGATCAGGGCTGGGCGGCCGGGGTGGCCGCCCCGGCCGCGGGCGCGGCGGCGGAAACCTGCGCGTCGTACAGCTTGTCGCCGTACGCCTGCGCCTGTTCCTCGAACTTGACCCGCGCGCCGCCGGCAAAGGGCTGCTTGATGGCCAGGATGCCGCCCGTGCTGATGCGTTCGTAGGCGTTCAGGATTTCCTTGCCGGCCTCGTACATCTCGCGGTTCTTGGCCACGCAGGTCTTGACCTGTTCGTCGCGCTGCGCCAGGGTCCTGGCCAGCGCCACCCGCTCGGTTTCCTTGGCGCGCGACAGCGCCAGCAGCTCGTCGTAGGCGCCCTTGAACTTGCCCAGCTGGGCATGGCTGGCCGCTACCTGCGCCTGCGCGCTTTCCATGACGGCGCCCTGCTGCTCGGCCAGCTTGTCGGCCTGGCCCTTGGCCTTGGACAATTGGCCGCGCAGCGCTTCCAGCTCTTTCTGGACGGCGCTCAACTGGGCCTCGGCCGCGGCCTTGGCGGCGTTGACCTGGGCCTGCTCGCTTTGCAGCTGCTGCAGTTGCTGGGTGGTGCTGCGCAACTGGGCGCGCAGGCGCTCTTCCATGGTTTCGGCCTGCGCGGCGCCGGTCAGGCTCAAGCCCGCCGCGCACAGGGCCACGGCGGCGGCCAGCCGCCTGCCCTGCCCGAACGCCCGGGGCTGGCGCGATTCATCCCATACGATGTGCATGTCCATGGCCTCAGAACCTGGCGTTGATCTCGAACTGCATCGTGTCGATGGACAGCGGCGCGCCGTAGATTTCGCGGGTGCTCATCCAGCGCAGGACGCCGTACACGTTCTTGTCGAAGGCGTAGCTGCCGCCGATGTAGTAGCCGCGGGCGTTGGTGCCGCCCTGATGGAACGACGAGTCGTTGAAGGCGTCGGGCAGCGCATCGGGCTGGATGTACTTGTAGCCCACGAACGCCAGCCAATCGCCCTTTTCCTTCAGGTCGAACGAACGGCCCAGCGTGGCCTGCAGCATCCAGGCATTGGGACCGCTTTCCACCTCGCCGTTGTCGCCGAAGTTGTTGACGATGTTGCCTTGCGAGCGGCTCATCATCTTGCTCTTGCTGTAGGCCAGGTTGCGGATGTAGTTGGCGTTCACACGCAGGCCCAGGCCGTTGAGCACGCGGGTGTCCCAACGCAGGTTCAGGTCCAACAGGTCGAACTTGGACGCCAGGCCGACGTACTGCGGCTGCGGCGTATTGGCCGGATCCAGCGGGTTGGACGTGATGTTGCGCAGCAGGAACAGCGTATTGCCCTTCTGCATGAAGGCCGGACGCGACCAGTCGGTGTCGCAGTTCTCCTGGCCGGCCCACGGCGAGCAGGCACTGGAGCGCTTGCCGGCGATGTTGTCGAAGTGGTAGTAGGCCAGCGCGCCGCGCAGGCTGTTCTGCGGGTTGATCTTCCAGTCGGCGCCGGCTTGCGCGGCCAGCAGCCACTTGTCTTCGCTCTTGCCTTCGGAGAACGACGACGAGTTCCAGCCGTTCGAGCCGTATTCGGTCGAGAACGCGCCCAGGGTGCCGAACAGGGTGACGTCGCGGCCCTCCAGCGGCTGCTTGAAGATCGCGGCGACGCCGTCGAAGTTCAGGTCGTTGGAAAACAGCATGTCGGTGGACTCGAACGGGTTGCCGATGCGCCCGCCCGTCACGGTGGCCCACTTGGCCGGGCGGTAGGTCAGGTAGGCCTGGTCCAGCCAGATGTCCTTCTTGCCCATGCCGCCGCCCAGCGTCTGCGACGTGGAGACCGGGCTGTCGTCGCTGCCGGTGGCCAGGCGGATGCCGGCCGACCAGGACTCGGAGATCTCGGCCTTCACGCCCAGGCGCGCGCGGATGCGCAGCTGATTGCGGCGGTCTTCGCGCGTGTTCAGCATGGGCGGATAGTTGTTGTTGGTATTGCGGTTCAGGTCGTAGGGACCCTTTGCGTTCAGCTTGGCGAAATCGACGATTTCATTGCTGTTGCTGCCCGAGTACAGGCGCGATTCGTCGCGCACGCGCACGTCGCCGTCGATGGTGATGCGCGACACCCAGTCGGGGAAGGTGTTGGGCTGGGCCCAGTTTTCTGCCTTGGCCTGCACCATGACTTCGGCCTTGACCTCGTCGCGGATCTGGTCGCGCACGGTCTGCGGGATGTAGGGCACGCGCACGTCGCCGGGCTGGGCCGCGGCGGCGCCACGGTCCTGCGGCGCGGCGCGCGCGGCCTTGGCTTCGGCCTCGGCCTGGGCCACCAGGGCCTCGGCCTGGTCCGCCTTGAGCACGCCCTGCTGCACCAGCAGGCGGATCAGGTTGATGGTGGCGTTTTCGGACGGGGCGGGCGCGGCGTGGGCCGGCAGCGCGGCGGCGCCCGCCAGGGCCAGCGTTGCCGCCAACCGGTTCAGTTGGAACTTCATTCTCTTGGCACTCCAGGATCGGTTCAATTCAGCACTTCAGGAGGGGCGGCGGCCGGTCAGCGATGCGCGGATGGGCATGCTGGCCGAGGCCGGCGGACGTTCATCCAGGCCCGGCACCGCGCGCAGCGCCGCCACCACGCGGGCGTCGACATCGGCATCGCCGCTGGAACGGGTCAGTTCCACCCGCGTGATCTGGCCGCTGGCCGTGAGCCAGATGTTGGCTTGCAGGCGGAAGGTCAGATTGCGCGTGCGTTCGTCTTCGCGCAGGATCTTCTGCAGCGCGTAGGCGAGGTACTGGCTATAGGTGGCGTTGCCGGCGCGGCCCCCGCCGCCGCCGGCCATGCCCTTGCCCTGGCCGGCGCCGATGTTGAACGCGTCGCTGCCCGCCTGGGCGTCGCCGTCGATCTGCATCGGGTTGGCCAGGTCGTCGGCCGGGCGCGGCGGCGCCTCGTCCTGCGGCTTGGGCGGTTCGGGCGTGGGCTGCGGCTCGGGTTCGGGCGTGGCCACGGGTTCTTCCTTGGGCGGCTCGGGCTCCGGCGGCTTCTCCGGTTCGGGCGGCGGTGGCGGCGGCGGCGGCAGCGGGATGATCGCGGTGACCTTGGGCGCGTCGCGGCGCACGCCGGCCATGTCATTGGCCCAGCGCCACAGCGCGTAGGCGGCCGCGATCAACACCACCGCCACGGCCGCCAGCTTGAGCCAGCGAAGCGCGGGGTGCGGGGAACGCGGGGTATCGGATGCGTGTTGCGGCATGGCGGTAGCCTCGGCCCCTATTTCGGCTTGCCGGTGACCAGCCCGACCTGGGCCAGTTCCAGACGGCGCAGCAGATCCAGCACTTCCACGACTTTCTGGTACTGCACGGCGGCGTCGCCGCGCACGATCACCGGAAAATCGGGGTTCAGCGCTTTCTCCGTGCGCAGCCGGTCTTCCAGCTCGGGCAGGGTGACCGGGTACGCGTCCAGGAAGACCTGGCCGGCGTCGTTGACGGAAATCGCCTTCGTCTTGGGCTGCGACAGCGCGATGGACGAACTGGCCTTGGGCAGGTTCACCTTGATGCCGGCGATCTGCGCGGTGGCGGTCAGGATGAACATGACCAGCACGACCATCAGCACGTCGACCAGCGGCGTGATGTTGATGCCGTCGACGGGCGCGTCATCATCATCGTCCTGGGTGGCGGATACGGAAGCCATGGGATCGTCTCCTTACGCTTCGGCGGGCTGCGGCTCGCGCACGGCGGGCCGGGCGGCGGGCGCGCGCGCGGCGCTGTGGTGGGCGGCTTCCTGGGCCTGGGTCTCGCCGTGCACTTCGGCCAGGCGCGTCACGAACTCATCGACGAACACGCGCATGTCGGCGCTGACTTCCTTGTTGCGCGACACCAGGCGGTTGTAGCCAAACAGGGCGGGGATGGCGACGAACAGGCCCATGGCGGTGGCCAGCAGCGCGGCGGCCATGCCCGGGGCGATGGCGTTGATGTTCACGTCGCCGGCCATGGCGGTGCCCAGGAACACCACCATGATGCCCAGCACCGTGCCCAGCAGCCCGATGTAGGGGCCGCCGGCGATGGCGTTGGACAGCACGCCGAGCTTGGCGCCCAGCAGCTGGTTTTCCTTGGTGCGCACGGCGTCCAGCGAGGCGCGGATGGCTTCGATGGTGGCGGCCGAGATCGCGCTGGTGTCGGCGCCCTGCTCGCGGCGGGTGCGGATTTCATTGATGGCCACGCGGTACAGGCGCCACAGCGAGGCGTGCTCCAGTCGGGTAGCCAGGGCCTTGTCATCGGCCAGCAGCTCCAGGCGCTGGCCGACCTTGGCGAAGGATTCGCGGAACTGCTCGTTGGCGCGCGCCACGCGGGCCACGTTGCGGCTCTTCTTGATCATGATGATCCACGACTGCACCATCATCAGCACCAGGATGGCGATGATGACCCAGGCGTCGATCGGCACGGCCTTGAGCAAAAAGCCCAGGCCGCCGAAGCCGAAGCCCGATTGCTCTTCGTCGGTGCCGTAGACCACCAGGCGGGATTCCGAACCTTGCGACAGCGCGTCGGCCAGGATCAGCGCGGCCGGGCGGGCCACGCGGGACAGGCGCACTTCATCGATGGCGCCGACGAACGGCGCGTAGACGTGGGGCGCGGCGACCGGCGCGGCATCGGCTGCCGGAGCGGCGGCGCCTTCGGCGGCGGCGGGCGCCGCGGCCACGGCCTGTCTCTTATACACATCTCCGAGCCCACGAGACCTAATAACCGATCTCGTATGCCGTCGTGTGCTTGAAAAAGGGGGGGGGGGGGGGGGGGGGGGGGGGGGGGGGGGGGGGGGGGGGGGGGGGGGGGGGGGGGGGGGGGGGGGGGGGGGGGGGGGGGGGGGGGGGGGGGGGGGG
>NZ_JAELTJ010000189.1 GCF_016428805.1 Achromobacter sp. ASV32 | reverse complement strand
GATCAAGGCGCGCTCCAATCAACTGGCCAATGCGCTGCGGCGCCAGGGCGTGGGCCGCGGCGACCGGGTGGCGGTGTACTTGCCGCAGGCGCCCGAGACGGCCGTGACGCACATCGGCGTCTACAAGCTGGGCGCGGTGGCCGTGCCGCTGTTCACCTTGTTCGGCGTGGATGCCATCCAGTACCGCCTGGCCGACAGCGGCGCCGCGGCGCTGGTGACCGACGCCGAAGGGTGCCGGCGCCTGACCGGGATCCGCGCCAGCCTGCCGGACCTGAAGGTGGTCTATTGCATTGATGGCGAGGGCGAGGGCGGGGCGCTGCCGTTCCATGACGCGCTCGATGCCGAGTCCGAGGCCTTCGAGCCGGTGGCGACCGCCGCCGACGACCCGGCGGTCATCATCTATACGTCGGGCACCACCGGCAAGCCCAAGGGCGCGCTGCATGCGCACCGCGTGCTGCTGGGTCACCTGCCGGGCGTGGAAATGTCGCACGAGTTCTTTCCCGAGCAAGCCGCGCTGATGTGGACGCCGGCGGATTGGGCCTGGATCGGTGGCCTGCTGGACGTGCTGCTGCCGGCCTGGCACCACGGCGTGCCGGTGCTGGCGCGGCGCTTCGAGAAATTCGACGGGGCCTCGGCGTTCGACCTGATGGCGCGCCATGGGGTCACGCATACCTTTCTGCCGCCCACCGCGCTCAAGATGATGCGCGGCATGGCCAACCCGCCCGCGCCGGACACGCTGGCGCTGCGCTCGGTGGCCAGCGGCGGCGAATCGCTGGGCGCCGAGCTGATCGACTGGGGCCGGCGCGTGCTGGGCGTGACCATCAACGAGTTCTACGGCCAGACCGAATGCAACATGCTGGTGTCGTCGTGTTCGTCGCTGTTCGATCCGTCCATCGGCGCCATCGGCCGGGCCGCGCCCGGGCACCGGGTCGCCATCGTGGATGACGGGGGTGTCGAAATGGCCGATGGCCAGGAAGGCAATATCGGCGTATTGCGGCCCGACCCGGTGATGTTCCTGGGCTATTGGAACAACCCACAAGCCACCGCCGAGAAATTCGCGGGTGACTATCTGTTGACCGGCGACCTGGGCGTGCGTGACGCCGACGGCTTCATCCGCTTCGTCGGCCGCAACGACGACGTGATCACCAGCGCGGGCTACCGCATCGGCCCCGCGCCCATCGAAGACTGCCTGATCGGCCACCCCGCGGTACGCATGGCGGCGGTGGTGGGCGTGCCCGACGCCGAGCGCACCGAGATCGTGATGGCCTACGTGGTGCTGAACGACGGCGTTGACGGTGACGATGCCCTGGTCAAGGCCTTGCAGGCGCACGTGCGCACCCGCCTGGCGGCGCACGAATACCCGCGCAGGGTCCGCTTTGTAACCAGTTTGCCCACTACCGCCACGGGCAAGATCATCCGCCGGGCACTGCGCGACGGCAGCCATGCCTGAGCCGTCTCAACCCGTGACAAACTCGTCCGTCTGGTTGGGTTGACGGCCAACCTAGCGCTGCAAGTATGATGGCGCAAACATGTATACGGCCCCATGCAAACGGGGCCGTATCGCCATTAGTCTTAGTATGGAGATAACCCCAATGAATAAACCCTTGGACGGGGGCCTGGCGGCCTTGAACGTACCCGCGTACGTCAAGCATCGCGGCCTGATCGACTGGGTCGCCAGCGTCGTTGCGCTGGCCAAGCCGGACCGCGTCGAATGGTGCGATGGTTCGCAGGAAGAATACGATCGCCTGTGCGAACTGATGGTCCAGTCCGGCACCATGCGCCGGCTCAATCCCGCCAAGCGGCCCAATTCATTCCTGGCCTGTTCCGACCCGTCCGATGTGGCGCGCGTCGAAGACCGCACCTTCATCTGTACGGATCGCGCCGAAGAAGCCGGCCCCACCAATAACTGGGCCGATCCGGCCGACATGCGCGACACGCTCAACGGCCTGTTCGACGGCGCCATGCGGGGCCGCACGCTGTATGTGGTGCCGTTTTCCATGGGGCCGCTGGGCTCGGACATCGCCCATATCGGCGTCGAACTGTCCGACAGCCCCTACGTCGCCGTCAACATGCGCATCATGACGCGCATGGGCAAGCAGGTCTATGACGTGCTGGGCGCCGACGGCGAATTCGTGCCGTGCGTGCACTCGGTCGGCAAACCCCTGGCCGCCGGGCAGGCCGACGTGGCCTGGCCCTGCAACCCCACCAAGTACATCGTCCATTTCCCCAAGACGCGCGAAATCTGGAGCTTCGGCTCGGGCTACGGCGGCAATGCGCTGCTGGGCAAGAAGTGCTTCGCGCTGCGCATCGCGTCCACCATGGGCCGCGACCAGGGCTGGCTGGCCGAGCACATGCTGATCCTGGGCGTGACCTCGCCCAAGGGCCGCAAGTACCACGTGGCCGCCGCCTTCCCGTCGGCCTGCGGCAAGACCAACTTCGCCATGCTGATCCCGCCGCAAGGCATGGACGGCTGGAAGGTCACCACCATCGGCGACGACATCGCCTGGATCAAGCCCGGCGCCGACGGGCGCCTGCACGCCATCAATCCCGAGGCCGGCTATTTCGGCGTGGCCCCGGGCACCAGCGAGCAGACCAACTTCAACGCCATGGCCACGCTCAAGGCCAACGTCATCTTCACCAATGTCGCCCTGACCGACGACGGCGACGTCTGGTGGGAAGGCATGACCGACACGCCGCCCGCGCACCTGATCGACTGGCAAGGGCAGGACTGGACCCCGGCCATTGCCCGCGAAACCGGTCGCAAGGCCGCGCACCCCAACGCCCGCTTCACGGCGCCCGCGGCGCAATGCCCGTCCATCGACCCGGAATGGGAAAACCCGCAAGGCGTGGTCATCGACGCCTTCATCTTCGGCGGCCGCCGCTCCACCACCGTGCCGCTGGTCACCGAAGCGCGCAACTGGGTCGAAGGCGTCTACATGGCCGCCACGATGGGCTCGGAAACCACTGCCGCCGCCGTCGGCCAGCAGGGGGTGGTGCGGCGCGATCCCTTCGCCATGCTGCCGTTCTGCGGCTACAACATGAGCGACTACTTCAACCACTGGCTCAAGCTGGGCAAGCAGCTCGAAGCCGCCGGCGCCACGCTGCCGCGCATCTACTGCGTCAACTGGTTCCGCAAGGGTCCCGACGGCAAGTTCGTCTGGCCCGGCTTCGGTGAAAACATGCGCGTGCTGCGCTGGATGCTCGGCCGCATCGACGGCCAGGCCGGCGGCGTGGACCAGGTGTTCGGCGTGTCGCCCAGCTACCAGGACATCGACTGGACCGGCCTGGAATTCAGCCCCGACAAATTCGATCAGGTCATGTCGGTCGACTCGGGCGCCTGGCGCGACGAGCTGGCCCTGCACGACGAACTGTTCGGCCAACTGGCCCAGGGCCTGCCCGCGGACCTGCCCGCCACCAAGGTCAAGATCGAAGGCCGCCTGGCCGCGTGATGCGGCGGGCGCGTTCGCAGCCAAAGCCGCGCACGATGACGTGCGCGGCTTTTTCTTGGCGACGAGTCCGGGCCGGCACCGAACCCCGTGCAATGCGTCGCACCGCAACGAACTACGGCACAATCGCCCCATGAAACTCGACGCCCAAGACCTGGCCAAGATCACGTCCCTGACGCTGGCCCACTACGAAGAAAGCGCCCAGTCATTCGAGGCCGGTACCCGCGACCACGATGTCAGCCAGAACATCGCCGCCTTGCTGCGTCACATCGAAGGCCAGGCGCCGCTGGACATTCTCGATCTGGGCTGCGGCCCGGGCCGCGACCTGAAGACCTTCGCCGCGCTGGGCCATCGCCCGGTGGGCCTGGACGGCACTCCCAGCTTCGTCGAGATGGCGTGCCAGGCCAGCGGCTGCGAGGTTTGGCAACAGGACTTCCTGAACCTGTCCCTGCCGCCGGCGCGGTTTGACGGCATCTTCGCCAACGCCGTCCTGTTCCACGTCCCCGGCCAGGAACTGCCCCGCGTCCTGACGGACCTGCACGCCACGCTCAAGCCGCGAGGGGTGCTGTTCAGTTCCAATCCCCGTGGCGGCAACCAGGAAGGCTGGAACCGTGGCCGCTACGGCGCCTACCACGACCTGGACGGCTGGCGCGCCTTGCTGCAGACCGCGGGCTTCGAGGAACTTGAGCACTACTACCGCCCCGACGGCCTGCCCAGGGAACAGCAGCCCTGGCTGGCCAGCGTGTGGCGCCGCGTGGATTGAGTACGAAACCCTGGAAGTCTTGATTCGCAGTGTGATCGGGAGCGTGGCAATGAAAACGGGAAAATGCCTTTCATCCCTCAAATGGTGTGCGCTGCTTGGGCCGCTGCTCATGGCCGCGACCGGCTGCGCAACCCACGAGGCCCCGGGCGCCGCCCAGAGCGCCACGCCGAAAACGTCGAAGCTGGAGGCGCCGGTAAAACAGGTTGCGAATCAGGCGCTGGCGGTAGAGGGTTCCGCCGGCGCCGGGGCGCTGCCGCTTTACGCGTCCCGCGATATCGCCACCCCGGCCCCGCGGATCTCGACCGTGCTGATCGTGGTGCATGGCACCCTGCGCAACGCCGACACCTACTTCGAGACCGGCAAGCAGATCGTGTCGGGAGCCGGCGCGCCGGACGGCAGCGTGATGGTCGTTGCCCCGCAGTTCCTGACCGCGCCGGATGTGCAGAAATTCTCGATGTCCGCCGATACCTTGAGATGGACCCAAGAGGGCTGGAAGAGCGGCGAGCCCGCCATCGGCCCGGCGCCGATCAGCTCGTTCGAGGCCATTGATGCGCTGCTGGATCACTTTGCGGACAACAAGCGCTACCCGGCCCTGAAGCAGATCGTCGTGATGGGGCATTCCGCCGGCGCCCAGATTGTCCAGCGATATGCCGCGGTGGGGAAAGGCGGGGCGTCCTTGCAGCGCCGCGGCGTGCCCATACGCTATGTCGTCGCGAATCCTTCCAGCTACGTCTATTTCAGCGACGAGCGGCCCGTACCGCCCGCCGACAAGGCCTGCCCCCGCGCGACGAAATGGAAGTACCAGCTTGACGGCGGTCCGCCCTATGTCGCGTCGCAGAACCCCGCCGAGGTCGAGGCAAGATACGCCAGGAAGAACGTGGTGTATCTGCTGGGCCAGGCGGACACCGACCCCTATACCCATTTCATCGACCGTTCCTGCGGCGGCATGGCGCAAGGCCCCAACCGACTCGCGCGCGGCCGCGCCTATTTCGACTACCTGAAGAACCGGCACCCCGCCGCCTTCAATCAGCGCGTCGTGGAAGTGCCGGGCGTGGGGCACGACAACCTGGGGATGTTCACGTCGGCCTGCGGCATCGCCGTGTTGTTCGACCGCCCGGTGCCGGCGACGTGTGCGGCGCCCGGGCAGTAGACCCGGCGGATCCGCGCGCGTCCGCCTCGGCCCCGGGCGCCGCCGGTCCGCGCCAGATCCGGATACCCACGGCACTTCCCGGACAATCGCCCCGCCTCAAATCAACTCCCCCTCAAATCCCGGCACCCGGCGGATAGCCGCCGCCTGATCCGGCTAGTTCCTTCCGCGCCAGCCAGGCCACCATTCACCTCGTCATCCCGTCTTCCACGAGGTCCCGCAATGAAAGGTCTGGCTCACAAAACCGCCATCGTCACGGGTGGCGCCACGCTCATCGGCGCCGGCGTCGTCGCCGCGCTGCGCGCCTACGGCGTGCGCGTCGCCGTCTTCGACATCGACACAGCTGGCGGCGAGCGCCTGGCCGCCACCGACCCCGACGCCATCCGCTTCTGGCCCCTGGACATCACCGACGACGCCCAGCTGGCCCGCGGTGTTTCAGCGGCCGCCGCCCATTTCGGCCGCATCGACTTCCTGGTCAACCTGGCCGCCACCTACCTGGACGACGGCGCCGCCTCCGGCCGCGCCGACTGGTTGCGTGCCCTGGACATCAACGTCGTCAGCGCCGTCATGGCCGCCCGCGCCGTCCACCCGCACCTGGTGGCGGCCGGCGGCGGCGCCATCGTCAACTTCACCAGCATCTCCTCGCGCGTGGCCCAGACCGGCCGCTGGCTCTATCCCGTGTCCAAGGCGGCCTTGCTGCAAGTCACCCGCAGCCTGGCCATGGACTACGCCGGCGACAGGATCCGCGTCAATTCCGTGTCTCCTGGTTGGACCTGGTCCCGCGTCATGGACGAGATCACGGGGGGCGACCGCGCCAAGACCGACCGCGTGGCCGCCGACTACCACCTGCTGGGCCGCGTGGGCGATCCGGCCGAGGTGGCCGAGGTCGTCGCCTTTCTCTTGTCCGATCACGCCAGTGTGGTCACCGGCGCCGACTACGCCGCTGACGGCGGCTATTCCGCCATGGGGCCTGAACAGGCCCGCCCCGCCATCGCGCGCCTGGCCGAATAAGGCGCGCCCGAACCCCATGCAACGGCCCGCCGGCTCAGGCGGGCCGGCACCGAAACAGGAGAACGCACATGCGTCGAATCGCGATCGTCGGAGGCGGGCAGGCCGGATTGCCCCTGGCACTGGGCCTGCTGGACAAAGGCTATGAAGTCACCGTGGTCACCAACCGCGAACCGGACAACATCCGCCAGGGCAAGGTCATGTCCAGCCAGTGCATGTTCGATGCCTCGCTGCAGATCGAACGCGACCTGGGCCTGAACCAATGGGAAGCCCAGTGCCCGCCCGTCGAAGGCATCGGCCTGGCCGTGCCGCATCCCGAACGCCCCGGCCACAAGCTGATCGACTGGGCCGCGCGCCTGGACAAGCCGGCGCAGGCGGTGGACCAGCGCCTCAAGATGCCCGCCTGGATGGAACGGTTCGCGGCCCGTGGCGGCCGCCTGCTGATCCAGGACGGCGGCGTGGCCGAGCTGGAAATCCTGGCCGCCTCGCACGATCTGGTGCTGCTGGCCGCCGGCAAGGGCGACGTGGTCAAGCTGTTTGAACGCGACACGGTCCGTTCGCGCTTTGACAAACCGCAGCGCGCCCTGGCGCTGACCTACGTGTCCGGCATGACGCCCGCGCCGGCATTCTCGCGCGTGGCTTTCAATCTGATTCCGGGCGTGGGCGAGTATTTCGTGTTCCCGGCGCTGACCATCGGCGGCCCCTGCGAAATCATGGTGTTCGAGGGCGTGCCCGGCGGCCCCATGGACTGCTGGCGCGACGTCAAGACGCCACAGGAACACCTGCTGCAAAGCCTGAACATCCTGCACACCTTCCTGCCGTGGGAGGCCGAGCGTTGCGCCTCGGTGGAGTTGACCGATGCCAACGGCATCCTGGCCGGCAGTTTCGCGCCCACCGTGCGCAAGCCGGTGATGACGCTGCCGTCGGGCCGGCTGGTGTTCGGGCTGGGCGACGCGGTGGTCACCAATGACCCGATCACGGGTCAGGGTTCGAACAACGCCACCAAGGCCTGCGCGGTGTATCTGGAGGCGATCCTGGCGCACGGCGACGGTGAATTCACCGCGCAATGGATGCAGCAGACGTTCGAGCGCTTCTGGGACTACGCCAGCGCCGTGGTGGACTGGACCAACTCGATGCTGCTGCCCCCGCCGCCGCACCTGCTGCAACTGCTGCAGGCCGCCGGCGACGCGCCCGAGCTGGCGCACGCGGTGGCCAATGGGTTCAACCATCCGCCCAGCTTCTTTCCGTGGTGGAGCGATCCGGCGGCGTGCGAAGCCTTCATCGCCGCCAAATCACCGCGGGCGGCTGCGTGATGGCGGCCCTGGACTGGGGCAGCACCGACCTGCACCCCAAGGTCCTGCGCGGCGTGCTGGGCAGCTATCCGACCGGCGTGGCCATCGTGGCCACGCGCTGCCCCGATGGCCGCAAGGTCGGGCTGACCATCAATTCCTTTGCCTCGCTGTCGCTGGATCCGCCGCTGGTGCTGTGGAGCCTGGTGAACCGGTCGCCCAACCTGGAGGCGTTTCGCGATTGCCGCCACTTCACCATCAGTGTGCTGGCCTGCGGCCAGGAGGCGCTGGCGCGGCGCTTTGCCGACCCGGCCGTGCCGGACAAGTTCGACGGCACCGCGTTGCACGAGGTGCCCGAGGGCGTGCCGGCGATTGCCGGCGCCGTGGCCACGCTGGTCTGCGCCAACGACCAGCAAAGCCCGGCCGGTGACCACCTGCTGCTGTTCGGCCGGGTGCTGCGCGTGGCCAGCCAGGCGGCCACGCCCCTGGTGTTCCACGCGGGGCGGTTCACCGAACTGCTGCAACCGGATTGACGTAGCCGGATCCATGCGGACCGGCCCGCCGCGCTGGCGAACCCAACCTGCGTCCCAGGCTTGACGCAACCGACCTGATCCCATCATGACTCTCTCTTTGACACCCGACGCCCAGATCATCGTGGTGGGC
>NZ_JAELTJ010000188.1 GCF_016428805.1 Achromobacter sp. ASV32 | reverse complement strand
CCCCCCCCCCCCCCCCCCCCCCCCCCCCCCCCCCCCCCCCCCCCCCCCCCCCCCCCCCCCCCCCCTCCCACCCCCCCGCCCCCCCCCGACCCCCACACAACCGCATCGTCGTCGGCAGCGTCAGATGTGTATAAGAGACAGACCTCGATGCGCCCGAGGGAATCGGAAGGGAGCCGAAGGCGGACGACGATGACGACGGGGGAGTCCGGCGCCGGCGCGCCGGACCGCAATCGTGGGCGCCCACTCCGCATGCCGCCGCCGCAAGGGGCGACCCACGAAGAACTGACCAGCGCAAGCCTCCTCCACGAGGGACACCCACGAAGCTCCCCCAAACAGCAACCACGACCATCCCAAGAACTCTATCCCAACGCCCCGTCCCCATTTCCCCCTAAACGTTTCCCCCATTTGCGATCCTCCCCAACCAGGTATATATTTCAAGCCTAAACTATCAAGACCTAAAAAGCCGCGACCAGGCCCCCCTACGCAAGGCCCGAAAGTCGCCCTTCATGGAGCATTACGGCAATGAAAATAGTCTGCATTGGTGGGGGTCCCGCCGGCCTGTATTTCGGTCTGCTCATGAAGTTGCAGAATCCCGCCAACGAAGTCACCGTCATCGAGCGCAACCGCCCGTATGACACCTTTGGTTGGGGCGTCGTGTTCTCCGATGCCACCATGCAGAACCTGCGCGAAGCCGATCCGGTTTCCGCCCAGACCATTGGCGATGCGTTCAATCATTGGGACGACATCGACATTCACTTCAAGGGCCGCAGCATCCGTAGCGGCGGCCACGGGTTCATCGGCATTGGCCGGAAAAAACTGTTGAACATCCTGCAGGCGCGTTGCGAGGATGTCGGCGTCAAACTCGTGTTCGAGAATTTCGTCCAGGACGACCAGGCCATCGCCCGCGAATACGACGCCGACCTCGTCATCGCCTCCGACGGCATCAACAGCCAGATCCGCACCCGTTACACCGATACCTTCCATCCCGACATCGACCAGCGCCGCTGCCGCTTCGTCTGGCTCGGCACCAGGAAAGTCTTCGACGCCTTCACCTTCGCCTTCGTCCAGACCGAGCATGGCTGGTTCCAGGCGCATGCCTACCGGTACGAAGACGGCATGTCGACCTTCATCGTCGAAACGCCCGAAGAAACCTGGCAGGCCGCCGGCATCGAGCAGATGAGCCAGGAAGAGGGCATCGCCTACTGCGAAAAACTGTTCGCGCCCTGGCTGGATGGCAATGCGCTCGTCAGCAACGCCTCGCACCTGCGCGGCTCGGCCATCTGGATCCGCTTCCCGCGTGTCATCTGCAACACCTGGGTCCACTGGAACCAGCTCGAGACCCACCGCGGCAAGCGCGCCGTGCCTGTCGTGCTGATGGGCGATGCCGCCCATACCGCTCACTTCTCCATTGGTTCCGGCACCAAGCTCGCGCTGGAAGACGCCATCGAACTGGCGCGTTGCCTCAGCGGCGCCGAAGGCAGCGTCGAGCGCGGCCTGAAGCACTACGAAGAAGTACGCAGCGTTGAGGTCCTGAAAATCCAGAACGCCGCCCGCAACTCCACCGAGTGGTTCGAAAACGTCGACCGCTACGCCGAGCTCGAGCCCGAACAATTCGCCTACTCGCTGCTGACCCGTTCGCAGCGCATCTCTCACGAAAACCTGCGCCTGCGCGATCCGGCCTGGCTCGAAGGTTTCGAGCGCTGGATTGCCGAGCATGCCGGCGCGCCGGCGCCGGCCGGCCAGCGGCCGCCGCTGCCGATGCTGACGCCCTACCAGGCGCGCGGCGTGCGGCTCAAGAACCGCATCCTGGTGTCGCCCATGGCCATGTATTCGTGCACCGACGGCGTGCCGGGCGACTTCCATCTGGTGCACCTGGGCGCCCGCGCCATGGGCGGCGCCGGCCTGGTCATGG
Organism: Achromobacter sp. ASV32; assembly: GCF_016428805.1. GTDB lineage: Bacteria > Pseudomonadota > Gammaproteobacteria > Burkholderiales > Burkholderiaceae_B > Achromobacter. Next base: position 6,585 of record NZ_JAELTJ010000188.1, on the reverse strand, counting down.
TCGAAATGACCTGCGTATCGCCCGACGCCCGCATCACCCCGGGGTGCCCGGGCCTGTGGAACGACGCGCAGCAGCAGGCCTTTGCCCGCATCGTCGGCTTCGTGCATGGCAATAGCGACGCCCGCATCGGCGTGCAGATCGGCCATGCCGGCCGCAAGGGTTCCACCCAGCTTGGCTGGCAGAAAATCGACCACCCGCTGGCCGAAGGCAACTGGCCGCTGCTGTCGGCGTCGGCCTTGCCCTACATCGAAGGCGTCTCGCAGACCCCGCGCGCCATGACGCGCGCCGACATGGACCAGGTGCGCGACAACTTCGTGGCCGCCGCCCGCCGCGCCCAGGCCGCCGGTTTTGACTGGCTGGAACTGCACTGCGCCCACGGCTACCTGTTGTCCAGCTTCATCTCGCCGCTGACCAATCTGCGCGACGACGAATACGGCGGCAGCCTTGAAAACCGCCTGCGCTTCCCGCTGGAAGTGTTCCATGCCGTGCGCGCCGTCTGGCCCGACGACAAGCCCATGTCGGTGCGTATTTCGGCCAGCGACTGGGTCGAGGGCGGCATCACCGCCGACGACGCCGTCGAGATCGCGCGTCACTTCAAGGCCGCCGGCGCCGACATGATCGACTGCTCGTCGGGCCAGGTCAGCAAGGAAGAAAAGCCCGTCTATGGCCGCATGTTCCAGACGCCGTTCGCCGACCGCGTGCGCAACGAAGCCGGCATCCCCACCATCGCGGTAGGCGCCATCTTCGAGGCCGACCACGCCAACGGCATCATCGCCTCGGGTCGCGCCGACCTCTGCGCGCTGGCGCGTCCGCACCTGGCCGATGCCTCCTGGACCCTGCGCGAGGCGGCGCGCGTGGGCTACCGCGACGTCGCGTGGCCCAGCCAGTACTTCGCCGGCAAGCGCCAGCTGGAAACCAACTTCGAACGCGCCGCCGCCATGGCGCAACTGGACATCAAATGAGCACGCCCGCACTTCCCCTGGCCGGCCGTCACGCCCTGGTGACGGGCGGGGCCCGCGGCATCGGCCTGGCCAGTGCCCGCGCATTGCTGGCGCGGGGCGCGCGCGTCACGCTGCTGGGCCGCGACGGCGGCGCGCTGGAAGCCGCCGTCGACAGCCTGGCCAGCCTGGGCCAGGTGCAGGCGGTCAGCGCCGATATCGCCGACGAAGCCTCGGTGCGCCAGGCCTTCGCGCAGGCCGAAGCCGAACTGGGCCCGGTGCTGGTGCTGGTCAACAACGCCGGGCAGGCCGTCAGCCAGCGCTTTGACCGCACTGACGCCACACTGTGGCAGTCGATGCTGGCCGTCAATCTGACCGGCACCTTCCACTGCATCCAGGCCGCGCTGCCCGGCATGCTGGCCGCCAAGTGGGGCCGCGTGATCAACGTGGCCAGCACCGCCGGCCTGATCGGCTACGCCTACGTCAGCGCCTACTGCGCGGCCAAGCATGGCGTCATCGGCCTGACCCGCTCGCTGGCGCTGGAAACCGCCCAGAAAGGCGTCACCATCAACGCCGTCTGCCCCGGCTACACCGAAACCGACATCGTGCGCGGCGCGGTGGCCAATATCGTCGACAAGACCGGCATGACGCCGCAAGCCGCCCGGGCCAAGCTGGCCGAGCGCAACCCGCAGGGCCGCCTGGTGCAGCCCGAGGAAGTGGCCGAGACGGTCGCCTGGCTGGCCTTGCCCGCTTCGGCGTCGATCAACGGCCAGGCCATCGCCGTGGACGGCGGTGAAGTGATGACCGGCTGAGCCGGCGCCCCATTGCAGCAATCACGAACGGAGACACCATGAGCACCCAGCCCGAAGAGCACACCATGAAGCACCACAAGCGTCCGCTGGCCGGCTATCAGGCCAGGACGTTCCTGTGGCAGGTGTCGGCCGACGGCAAGACCGGCACCATCACGCTCAACCGCCCCGAGCGCAAGAATCCGCTGACCTTCGATTCCTACGCCGAGCTGCGCGACCTGTTCCGCGCGCTGGTGTATGCGACCGACATCAAGGTGGTGGTGGTGACCGGCGCCGGCGGCAATTTCTGCTCGGGCGGCGACGTGCACGAGATCATCGGGCCGCTCACCAAGATGAGCATGCCCGAACTGCTGGACTTCACGCGTATGACCGGCGACCTGGTCAAGGCCATGCGCGCCTGCCCGCAGCCCATCGTGGCCGCGGTGGACGGCATCTGCGCCGGCGCCGGCGCGATGGTGGCGCTGGCTTCCGACATGCGTTTGGGCACGCCGGCCGCGCGTACGGCCTTCCTGTTCACGCGGGTCGGCCTGGCGGGCGCGGACATGGGCGCCTGCACGCTGCTGCCGCGCATGATCGGCCAGGGCCGCGCCTCGGAATTGCTGTACACGGGCCGTGCCATGACCGCTGAGGAAGGCCTCGGCTGGGGTTTCTTCAATGCGTTGCACGAATCCGGTGAACTGATGGAAGCCGCCGCCAAGCTGGCGGCGCAACTGGCCGCGGGCCCCACCTTTGCCCATGGCGTGACCAAGAAGCTGCTGCACCAGGAATGGAACATGGGCGTGGACGAGGCCATCGAGGCCGAAGCCGAGGCCCAGGCCATCTGCATGCAGACGCGTGACTTCCATCGCGCCTACGAGGCCTTCGTGGCCAAGCAAAAGCCGGTGTTCGAGGGGAACTGACCATGCGCGATGCAAGCTGGCTGGACTGGCCTTTTTTTGACGACACCCATCGCCAATTGGCGCATGAGGTCGATGCCTGGTGCGAAAGCGCCCTGGGCGACGTGGACCACCATGACGCCGACGCCGCCTGCAAGAAGCTGGTCAAGGTCATGGGCCAGGCCGGTTGGCTGCGCTACGCGGTGGCGGGCGGCCCGGGCGGAGCCTGGGGCGGGGCGCTGCCGGAGGTCGATTCGCGCGCGGTCTGCATCCTGCGCGAAACCCTGGCCCGCCACGAGGGCCTGGCCGACTTTGCCTTCGCCATGCAGGGGTTGGGCAGCGGCGCGATCTCGCTGATGGGGTCGGACGAACTGCGCCAGCGCTACCTGCCGCGCGTGGCCCGGGGCGAGGCCATTGCGGCTTTCGCGCTGTCCGAACCGGACGCCGGCTCGGATGTGGCCGCGTTGGCTTGCGAGGCCCGCCTGGACGGCGACGCCTATGTGCTCAACGGCGCCAAGACCTGGATTTCCAACGGCGGCATCGCCGATTTCTATTGCGTCTTTGCCCGTACCGGCGAGGCCCCGGGCGCGCGCGGCATCAGCGCCTTTGTGGTGGACGCCGATACCCCGGGCTTCGAGGTGTCCGAGCGCATCGAATTGATCGCGCCGCACCCGTTGGCCACCATCACCTTCGACAATTGCCGCATTCCGGTCTCGCACCGGCTGGGCGATGCGGGGCAGGGCTTCAAGCTGGCCATGATGACGCTGGATATCTTCCGTGCCTCGGTCGCCGCGGCCGCGCTGGGTTTTGCCCGCCGCGCGCTGGACGAAGGCCTGGCGCGCGCGACGTCGCGCCGCATGTTCGGCCAGACCCTGGCCGACCTGCAACTGACCCAGGCCGCGCTGGGCGACATGGCCACGGCCATCGACGCCTCGGCGCTGTTGACCTATCGCGCCGCCTGGATGCGCGATGTGCAGAAGGTCCGTACCACGCGTGAGGCAGCCATGGCCAAGATGACGGCCACGGAATCGGCGCAGACCGTGATCGACCGCGCGTTGCAGATGTTCGGCGGCGCGGGCGTGGTGTCGGGGATGCCGGTGGAGAAGCTTTACAGGGAAATCAGAGCGCTGCGTATCTACGAAGGCGCCACCGAAGTGCAGAAGTTGATCATCGCCCGCGAACTGCTGAAAGCGTAAAGGGGCCATCGAGCCTTCCGCGTTCAGCACAGTCAACCACACCGCAGCAGCAAGGGGAATTTCATGGAAGTATCCGCCCACATCGACACCTTTGCCCGGGACAATCTGCCCCCGGGCGAACAATGGCCCGAGTTCCTGCTGGACGGCCCCGACGTGGCCTATCCCAAGCGCTTCAATTGCGCCGTGGAATTGGTAGACGCCATGGTCGAACGCGGCCACGGCGAGCGCATTGCGCTGCGCTGGCCGCAGGACGGCAAGCAGGCGGTCATGACTTACCGCGAACTGGCCGCGCTGACCAACCGCATCGCCCGGGTGCTGGCCGAAGACATGAAGCTGGTGCCGGGCAACCGCCTGCTGTTGCGCGGCCCGAACAACCCCATGATGGCCGCCGCCTGGCTGGCCGCCATCAAGGCCGGCCTGGTGACGGTGCCGACCATGCCGCTGCTGCGCGCCAAGGAGCTCAAGCAGATCATCGAAAAGGCGCAGATCCAGGCGGTGCTGTGCGATGCGCGCCTGAAAGAAGAGGCGCAGTTCTGCGCCCAGCCCGGCCACGAGCACCACTGCGCCGAGCTGGCGCAGATCATGTACTTCAACGACACGGCGCCCGACGCGCTGGATGCGCTGGCCGCAGCCAAGCCGGACGACTTCGCGGCCTGCGACACCGCGGCCGACGATGTGTGCCTGATCGCCTTCACCAGCGGCACCACTGGCGCGCCCAAGGGCTGCATGCACTTTCACCGCGACGTGCTGGCAATGTGCGATCTGTTCCCCAAGCACGTCATCAAGCCGGGCCCGGATGACATCTTCTGCGGCACGCCGCCGCTGGCCTTCACGTTTGGCCTGGGCGGCCTGCTGTGCTTTCCGCTGCGCGTGGGCGCCAGCACCGTGCTGGCCGAACGCCTGACGCCGGAAAGCCTGCTGCAGCTGATCCAGGATTTTCGCGCCACCATCGTCTTTACCGCGCCCACGTTCTATCGCCAGATGTCGGCGCTGGTCGGCAAGTTCGACCTGTCGTCGCTGAAGAAGAGCGTGTCGGCCGGCGAGGCCCTGCCCGACGCTACCCGCCAGCTCTGGAAGCAAGCGAGCGGCATCGAGATGATCGACGGCATCGGCGGCACGGAAATGATCCACGTGTTCGTGTCCAGCCCGCCAGAATCGGTGCGCCGTGGCGCCATCGGCCGTGTGGTGCCGGGCTATATCGCGCAGATCGTGGACGACGACATGAACCCGGTGCCCAATGGCACGGTGGGGCGCCTGGCGATCAAGGGCCCTACCGGCTGCCGCTACCTGGCCGACGAGCGCCAGCGCCGCTTTGTGCAAAAGGGCTGGAACCTGCCGGGCGATACGTTCCTGCAGGACGACGACGGCTATCTGTTCTACCAGGCCCGCAATGACGACATGATCGTGTCCGCTGGCTACAACATCGCGGGCCCCGAGGTCGAAGACGCGCTGCTGCGCCACGAGGCCGTGGCCGAGTGCGGGGTGGTGGGCGCGGCCGACGAGGAGCGCGGCCAGCTGGTCAAGGCGTTCGTGGTGCTCAAGCCAGGCTTTCAGCCCGGCGACGCGATGGTCGCGGCGTTGCAGCAGTTCGTCAAGGCCAGCATCGCCCCATACAAGTATCCGCGCGCCATCGAGTTCGTGTCGGCATTGCCGCGCACGGAGACGGGCAAGCTGCAACGCTTTGCGCTGCGCAAGATGGCGTGAAGCGGCAATAAGGAATCACAAGGAAATCCCATGGCAGCCCCTTTCATCAGCCAGGTCGAAGTCCGCTTTCGTCATTGCGATCCGGCGGGCATCGTTTTCTACCCTCGCTATTTCGAGATGATCAATGACTTTGTCGAGGAATGGTTCGACAAGGGCATGGGCTTGCCCTTCCATGCGCTGCACGTGGAGCGCCATATCGGCACGCCGATGGCGTCGGTGACGTGTGATTTCAGCGCGCCCAGCCGCTGGCATGAGCAGTTGCGCCAGACGCTGCAGGTGCAGCGTATCGGCGGGGCGTCGTTCAAGGCGCTGGTGCGCTTCGAGGGGCCGGACGGCCAACTGCGGCTGTCGGCCACGCTGACGATCGTGACAGTGGATCTGCGGACGATGAAGTCGATGCCGTTGCCGGACGATCTGCGTGAACGGATGCAGGCTTATCAGGTCGCCGCGGACTGAGTCCGCGCGTTTTGTTTTTTTGATAATAGGATGAGACGTTATGAAGATTCTGCAACCGCCGGATTGGATGGCGCCGCGAGGCTATTCGAATGGGATCCTGACCGAGATGACGGTGGGGAGCAAGCTGGTGTTCGTGGGGGGGCAGGTCGGCTGGAACGGGCAGCAGCAGTTCGAGTCGGATGATCTGGCCGATCAGGTCCGGCAGACGTTGGCCAATATCGTGGCGATCCTGGCTGAAGGGGGGGCGAAGCCTGAGCATATTGTCCGGATGACCTGGTATGTCACGGACAAGGAGGCTTACGTGGCGGCCTATCCGGAGATCGGGAAGCATTATCGGGAGCTGATCGGGCGGCATTTTCCTGCTATGACGGCGGTGGAAGTGGCGGATCTGGTTGAGGACCGGGCGAAAGTCGAGATCGAGGTTACTGCTGTGGTTCCGGGGTAGGTTGTTGTTGCTCGTTGCGAGGTGAGTTCTTAAGTCGCGCGTGTCGGTTTCGGGGTGGGGTGGGCGGGGCTACGATTGCGGTCCGGAGCCTTCGCTCCGGACTACCCCTTTGTCATCCTCGTCCGCCTTCGGCTCCCTTCGGACTGTCTCTTATACACATCT
>NZ_JAELTJ010000187.1 GCF_016428805.1 Achromobacter sp. ASV32 | reverse complement strand
GTCCGAAGGCGTGGACTTCATCGCCACCGGCGCCGTGACCTTCGATCCGTCGGAACTGCTGGCCTCGCCGGTGTTCGGCCAGACCCTGCGGGAACTGGCCAGCCAGTACGACATGGTCATTCTGGATACGGCGCCCGTGCTGTCCTCGCCCGATGCGGCCGTGGTCGGCACGCATGCGGCGGCGGTCATGGTGGTGGTGCGGTCGGGCATGAACACGGTGGGTGAGATCCGCGAGACCGCCAAGCGCCTGATCCAGGCGGGCGCGCCGGTGGACGGGGTGCTGTTCAACGGTTTGAAGCTGATGCCCGAGCGCTTCGGGTTCCGGTCCAAGTACGGCGGCTACCGCTACTCGCGGGCAGCCTATTACGGCGATTTCAAGCAGAACGGCCCCAAGTAACCTCCGCGGAGAACTGGCATGCACGGAACTTTTGGCTGGGAATCCCCGCAGATCCTGGATGCGGTCTTCAAGGCTTATGACATACGCGGCACGGTGCCGGACGAGATCGACGCGCGCTTTGCCCATAGCCTGGGCATGGCGACCGGCACGCGGGCGCTGGAGCTGGGCGCGCGCGCCATGGTGGTGGGGCGCGATGGCCGCCTGAGCAGCGTGGAGCTGGCGGCCGCGTTGCAGGCCGGCCTGCGGTCGGCCGGCATGCACGTCATCGACATCGGCATGGCCACCACGCCGATGGTGTACTTCGCGGCGCGGCTGATGGATACCGGAGCCGGCATCGCCATCACCGGCAGTCACAATCCGCCGGCGCACAACGGCTTCAAGATCGTGCTGGACGGTGCGTCCCTGTACGGCGACGGCATCACCGCGCTGCGCGACGCCATGCGCCTGCCGATCGCCTCGGCCAGCGTGGCGGGCGGCCGCACGCAGATGCAGATGCAGCCGTGCTACGCGGCCCGGCTGCTGGGCGACATCCGCATGAGCCGGCCGATGAAGATTGCCATCGATTGCGGCAGCGGCGTGGCCGGCGCGGTGGCGCCGGCGCTGTTTCGCGCCCTGGGGTGCGAGGTCACCGAACTGTTCTGCGAAGTGGACGGCTCGTTTCCCGGCCATCATCCCGACCCCGCCGATCCGCAGAACCTGCAGGACCTGATCTATTGCCTGCGCTACTCGGACTGCGAGGTCGGCCTGGCGTTCGACGGCGATGGCGACCGGCTGGGCGTGGTCAGCAAGTCCGGCCAGATCATCTGGCCGGACCGGCAACTGATCCTGTTCGCGCGCGACGTGCTGGCGCGCAACCCGGGCGCCGAGATTCTCTACGACGTCAAATGCAGCCGCCATGTGGCGCGCGCCATCACCGAGGCGGGCGGCAAGGCCACGATGTGCCGGACCGGCCACTCGCTGGTCAAGGCCCGGATGCGCGAGACCGGCGCGCTGCTGGCGGGCGAGATGAGCGGCCACATGTTCTTCAAGGAACGCTGGTATGGCTTTGACGACGGCATCTACGCGGCGGCCCGGCTGCTGGAGATCCTGTCCGCTGCGCCGGACCCATCGGCGCTGCTCGAGAGCCTGCCGCAGTCCTGCGCCACGCCCGAACTGAAGCTGGATACGGCGCAAGGCGAGCAGGTGGCGCTGGTGGAGGCGCTGCGCGAACACGGCGTGTTTCCCGGCGCACTTTCCGTCAACGACCTGGACGGCGTGCGGGTGGACTATGCCGACGGCTTTGGCCTGGCGCGGCCGTCCAACACCACGCCGACGGTCGTGCTGCGTTTTGAAGGAGACACCGTGGCCGCGCTGGCCAGGATCGAGGAGGACTTTCGCAACGCGTTCCGACGCATTGCACCTCATATCCGTTTACCGTTCTAAGGAGCATCACGCGATGGGAAAGGCGAATTTTGCGAGAGAGATTGCGGCCGAAACCGAGGCGGGCGGCCTGGCCGGCAGCCCGCAATGGCGGGCGTTTGCGCAGGCGGCGGGCAATGCGCCGCTGGACGCCGGCTCGCTGAAGGTGATCGAGGCGGCGGGGCTGTGCGTGGACCTGACCATGCAGCGGCAGTCGCCCGCGCTGGAAGCGGCCGCCATGGCGCTGTTGCGCGCGCGCGGCCTGGACGCGGCGCGCCAGGCGCTCTTCGCGGGCGGACCGGTCAACTGGACCGAAGGCAAGCCCGCCTGGCATACCGCGCTGCGGGCCGGACGTACCCGTGAACAGCCGGATGGCCAGGATGAGGATTCGGTCTGCGAATATTCGCGCATGGCCGACTTCGTGCGCCGTACCGACCAGTCGGCGGATTTCTCCACGGTGCTGCACATCGGCATCGGCGGCAGCGACTGGGGGCCGCGCCTGGCCATCCAGGCCTTTGGCGGCGCCGGGCAGCGGCGCCAGATCCGCTTCCTGTCCAACATCGATGGCCATGCGTTCCATGACGCGGTGGCCGGGGTCGACCCGCGGCGCTGCCTGGTGGTGGTGTCATCCAAATCGTTCGCCACCGCCGAGACGCTGCACAACGCGCGCGCGGCCATCGCCTGGCTCAGGCAGGGCGGCGTGGCGGACGTATCTGCTCACCTGGCGGCGGTGACCGCCAACGTGCCTGCCGCGCGTGCCCTGGGCGTGCCGTCCAGCCAGATATTCCACATGTGCGACTGGGTGGGCGGACGCTATTCCGTCTGGTCCGTCGCCGGCCTGTCGATCGCGCTGACGGTGGGCGTGGACGTGCTGATCGGCATGCGCGCGGGCGCCGAGGCCATGGACCAGCACTTCCAGCAGGCGCCCTGGACCGCCAATGCTCCGGTGCAGCTGGCGCTGGCGGGCCTGGTCAATTGCAGCGTGCTGGGCCACGGTTCGCTCAACATCGCCGCCTACAGCGCGCGCCTGCTGCACCTGGTGACCTATCTGCAGCAGCTGGAAATGGAGTCGCTGGGCAAGCGCGTCGACGGCGAGGGCGCCGAGGTCGGCGTGCCCACCGCGCCCATCATCTGGGGCATGCCGGGCACGGATGGACAGCATACGTTCTTCCAATGGCTGCACCAGAGCGCGGAAGGCGCGCCGGTGGACTTCATCGCCAGCCTGCAAGGGCACCTGGACAGCCCCGACGCTCATCGCATGCTGCTGGCCAACTGCCTGGCGCAACGCCAGGCGCTGCTGCGCGGCAAGAGCCTGGACCAGGCGCTGCTGGACGTGGCCCACATCGACGACCCGGACAAGGCGGCAAGCCTGGCCCGCCACATGGTGCATCCCGGCGGGCGGCCGTCCACGCTGATCGTGCTGCGCCAGCTCGATCCGCGCGGCCTGGGCGCTTTGCTGGCGCTGTACGAGCACAAGGTCTTCGTGCAAAGCGTGGTCTGGGGCATCAACCCGTTCGACCAATGGGGCGTGGAACTGGGCAAGCGGCTGGCCAGCGGTATCGAGCGCGAGCTGGCGGTGCCGGTGTCGGCGGGCGTGGTCGACTGGGGACACGATGCGTCCACCTCGTACTGGATCGACCGTTACCGCGGCCATGCGCAGGCGCCGCTGCCGCGGCATGCGCGGGTGCCGGGCGTGGCCGCCCACCTCTGACGGAGCCGGCCATGGCGGATATGCGAGTGCTGGTCACCGGGGGCGCGGGCTATATCGGCGCGCACACCTTGGTGGCGATGCTGGCCGCGGGCCAGCGGCCGCTGGTGCTGGACAACTTCAGCAATGGCAGCGCCGAGGCGGTGCGGCGGGTCGAGCGCCTGTGCGGCGCGTCGATTCCGCTGATCGAAGGCGATATCCGCCAGCCCGGCGTGGTGCAGGCCGTACTGGCGCAGGCGGCGGCCGGCGGCGACCCGGTGCAGGCCGTGCTGCACCTGGCCGGCTGCAAGGCGGTGGGCGAATCGGTGGCCGATCCGCTCAAGTACTACGACAACAATGTGGCCGGGTCGCTGGCGCTGCTGCGCGCCATGTGCGAGACGGGCGTGGCGCGGCTGGTATTCAGCTCGTCGGCCACCGTGTATGGCGAGCCCCAGTCGCTGCCGTTCACCGAGGCGCATCCGCTGGCGCCCGCCAATCCGTACGGCCGCACCAAACTGATGGTCGAGCAGATGCTGCGCGACCTGTGCGCGGCGCAAGCCGGTTTCGGCGCGGTGACGCTGCGCTACTTCAACCCGATTGGGGCGCATCCCAGCGGCCAGATCGGCGAAAGCCCGCGCGACGTGCCCAATAACCTGTTCCCCTTCATCACCCAGGTGGCGGTCGGGCGGCAGCCGTTCCTGAACGTGTTCGGCGACGACTACGCGACCGAGGACGGCACCGGCGTGCGCGATTATCTGCACGTCATGGACCTGGCCCAGGGCCATGTGCAGGCCCTGGACTATGCGCTGGTGCACCCCGGGTTCGTGGCGGTCAACCTGGGCACCGGCCAGGGCACCAGCGTGCTGCAGCTGGTGCGGGCGTTCGAACGGGTCAACCAGTGCCGCATTCCCGTGCGCACGCGGCCGCGCCGTCCCGGCGACATCGAGCGGATGTGGGCCGATCCGGCCCTGGCGGCGACGCTGCTGGGCTGGCGCAGCAGCCGCGGGGTGGATGCCATGTGCGCCGACGGCTGGCGCTGGCAGCAGGGCAATCCGCAAGGTTACGAGGCCGATCCGCCCGCGGCATAAAACCCCGACGGCCTGTCGGACAGATTCCGCGAACCGGGCGAAGCGGTTACAGTTGACGGAAATATTGCGAAGCAGCATCGCCGCGCGGCCCGGCCGTCATCCGGCGATGCACCGTCAGCGAGGCACTCTCATGTTTGATTTCCATTCTCCGGCCGGCCTGTGCGCCGGCCTGTCCACCCCGGCGGGGCGGTCCCTATGAGCGGCCCGGCCTACCTGCCTGCGGCCCACTGGAACCTGGACAGCATCGTGTCCGGCCTGCGCGAGGCGCGCGTTGCCTGGCGCGGTCCGCGCGGCCGCCTGCGCGAAGACGCCGGCCTGCGCGAATTCCCGTCCCAGGAAAGCCTGCGCCAGATCATCAAGGACCTCTGTGGCGCCTTGTTCCCGATGCGCCTGGGGCCCATCGATCTGCGCGAAGAAGTCGAAGACTTCTACGTTGGCCACACCATCGGCGCGGCGCTGGATGCCCTGTTGCACCAGGTAGGCCTCGAACTGCAATACGTCGGGCGTCAGGATCCGGCGCCGCAGGCCGATACGCAGCAGCGCGCCATCGAGATCGTGCGGCAGTTCGGCGCCGAGCTGCCGCGCGTGCGCGCCGCGCTGGACCTGGACGTGACCGCCGCCTACCAGGGCGACCCGGCCGCGCACAGCGTCGACGAAGTGCTGCTGTGCTATCCCGGCGTGGCCGCCATGATCCACCACCGCCTGGCCAACGTGCTGTACCGCCTGGGCGTGCCCATGCTGGCGCGCATCGTGGCCGAGATCGCCCATGCCGACACCGGCATCGACATCCACCCCGGCGCCACCATCGGCCGCAGCTTCTTCATTGACCACGGCACGGGTGTCGTGATCGGTGAAACCGCCATCATCGGCGACCGCGTGCGGCTCTACCAGATGGTCACGCTGGGCGCCAAGCGCTTCCCGCCGGGCGAAAACGGCGAGCTCAAGAAAGGCCTGGCGCGCCACCCGCTGATCGAAGATGATGTCGTGATCTACGCGGGCGCCACCATTCTGGGACGCGTCACCATCGGCAAGGGCTCGACCATCGGCGGCAACGTCTGGCTCACGCGCAGCGTGCCGCCGGGCAGCAACGTCACCCAGGCCAGCCTGGTCAGCGACATGCCGGATTGCGGCCTGGGCGGCTGACCCCCGCGTTTTTTGCGGTCGATAGGGAGCCAGGATGGACACACGAGTTTCGGATCTGGCCGCGTTGCGCGGCTTCGTCGACCGCCACCCGCGGCTGTTCGTCCTGACCGGGGCGGGCGTCAGCACCGATTCCGGCATTCCCGATTACCGCGACACCGACGGGGAATGGAAGCGCAAGCCGCCCATGACGTTGCAGACGTTCATGGGCGACGACCTGGCGCGGGCCCGCTACTGGGCCCGCAGCATGGTGGGCTGGCGCCGTTTCGGCCAGGTGCAGCCCAACGCCTCGCACCGCGCGCTGGCGCGCCTGCAGCACCGCGGCCTGGTGTCCATCCTGGTCACGCAGAACGTCGATGGCCTGCACGAGGCCGCCGGCAGCCGCGACGTGGTCGACTTGCATGGCCGTCTGGACGAAGTGCGTTGCATGAACTGCGATTGGCGCGGCGGCCGCCAGGCCTGGCAGGAAACGTTGCACGAACGCAATCCCGGCTGGATCGCCTTCGAGGCCGATGACGCGCCGGACGGCGACGCCGATCTGGACGGCGTGGATTTCGCCTCGTTCCGCGTGCCGCCCTGTCCGCGCTGCGGCGGCGTGGTCAAGCCGGACGTGGTTTTCTTCGGCGAAACCGTGCCGCGCGAGCGCGTCGACCGGGCCAACGCTGGCCTGATGGCGGCCGACGCGGTACTGGTGGCCGGTTCGTCGCTGATGGTCTATTCCGGTTACCGGTTTGTGACGGCAGCGGCGCGCAACGGCATGCCGATCGCCGCCATCAACCTGGGCCGCACGCGGGCCGACAACCTGCTGACTCTGAAGGTGGAGTTGCCCTGCGCGGTGGCGCTGGACGCCTTATAACGGGGACGGAGACCGGCCGGTTTTTGACCGGTTTAACCAAGTGCCTGCCCTGTAAGGGTTTTTTCGGCCGGTTACAGACCTTTCCATAGGGTTGTCAACAGATACTGTGGATAATTCCTAGGGATAACCCCGAGTTTGCGAGCATTTTCCGGTGAATTCGCCGGCGTTTCAGCCCTCGGCGTCCGGCACCGCGTCGCCCAGCAGGGCCTTGCGCGCTGCGTGCCAACTGCCGGCATCGGGCGCATACAGCAGGCCGCCGCTGCGGTGCGTGGGCTTGTAGGGCGATCCGTCAAAGCGCGCCGCATAGCCGCCTGCCTCGCGATGCAGCAGCCAGCCGGCGGCGTGGTCCCAGGCCGTCAACTGGTTGTACAGGGCGATGTGGCTATGCCCGGCCGCCAGCATCCGGTATTCGTGTGCGGCGCAGCGCAGGCTGGCCGTGCTGCCCAGGCGCGACAGGTTGCTGTTGACCGTGGTGCGCAGCGGTTCGGGCAGGGCGCCGGTGGAGATCAGGCCGTCCATGTCTTCGGGCGGCGCCGGCGCCGCCACGGCCAGCGTGGCCTGTTTGCCGTTCTCGTATTCCATCCAGGCGCCTTCGCCGCGCACGGCCAGCGCGCTGTCGCGGCTGACCGGATCGTAGATCACGCCGGCGATCACGTCGCCGCGATGACAGGCGGCGATCATCATGCCGAACAGCGGCAGGCCGGCAACGTAGTTGCGGGTGCCGTCGATCGGGTCGATCAGGAAGGCCAGGTCGGCGTCGACCAGCATGTTCAGCAAGGCGGGATTGCGGGTCGAGGCTTCTTCGCCGATCAGCACGGCACCCGGATGCAGTTTGGACAGGCGCGTGGCGATCAGCCGTTCGGCCGCTTCATCGGCGTCGGTCACCAGATCGCGGGGCGACGTCTTGTCGCGTACGGCGCCCTCGGGCAGGTTGCGAAAGCGCGGCATGACTTCCGCCTGCGCCGCTTCTGCCAGGATGCTCGCCAGCCGGCGGGTGTCCTCACGGGTAAATGATCTGCTCATAATCGCTCGTCCAGGGAACGCGCAAATCTATCACGCCTGGGCGGCAATTGATCGTGATTTATAACCGGTTGAAATTGAAGAAAATTTTCTACCTGTGCAGGACTTATCTGCCAGGTTGTCCACAATTCCTGGGGATAAACGGGACCCGAGCCCCGTTTCGTCCTCTCTATCCGCAGGCCGGGCGCCGTGGGCGCCCGGGGGGGGCCAGAGTCTGTCGCGACGTGAAGGGAGCGCCTTGTCGTCGCGACAGGCCGGCCCTGGCGCCTCAGGCGCCCAGGTCCACGCACAGATACTTGAGTTCGAGGTATTCCTCGATGCCGTGCTTGGAGCCTTCACGGCCCAGGCCCGATTGCTTGACGCCGCCGAACGGGCCGACTTCGTTGGAGATCAGGCCGGTATTGATGCCGACGATGCCGTATTCCAGCGCTTCGGACACGCGCCAGATGCGGGCGTAGTCGCGCGTGAAGAAGTAGGCGGCCAGGCCGAAGATGGTGTCGTTGGCCATGCCGATGACTTCGTCTTCGGATTCAAAGCGGAACAGCGGGGCCACGGGACCGAAGGTTTCTTCGGTGGCAAAGCGCATCGACTGCGTCACGTCGCGCACCACGGTGGGTTCGAAGAACGTGCCGCCCAGCGCATGCGGCTTGCCGCCAGCGATGACCTTGGCGCCGTGCGCGGTGGCGTCGGCGATGTGCTCCTGCACCTTTTCGACGGCGTTGGCGTCGATCAGCGGACCCTGCGTCACGCCGTCACCGAAGCCGTCGCCCACCTTCATGGCATTGACCTTGGCCACCAGGCGCTTGGCGATTTCCTCGTACACGCCGGCCTGCACGTAGATGCGGTTGGCGCACACGCAGGTCTGGCCGGCGTTGCGGTACTTGGACGCCAGGATGCCGTCCACGGCGCGGTCCAGGTCGGCGTCGTCGAACACGATGAACGGCGCGTTGCCGCCCAGTTCCAGCGACAGCTTCTTGATGGTGGGGGCGCATTGTTCCATCAGCGTGCGGCCCACTTCGGTCGAACCGGTGAAGCTCAGCTTGCGCACCACCTCGCTTTCGCACAGCGCCGCGCCGATGTCGCGCGAGCTGCCGGTGATGACGTGGAACACGCCAGCGGGCACGCCGGCCTCTTCAGCCAGCACGGCCAGCGCCAGCGCGGTCAGCGGCGTCTGCTGGGCCGGCTTGACCACCATGGTGCAGCCGGCGGCCAGGGCCGGGCCGACCTTGCGGGTGATCATCGCGGCCGGGAAGTTCCACGGCGTGATCGCGGCGGTGACACCGATGGGCTGCTTGAGCACCATCAGGCGCTGGCCGGCCTTGGGGCTTTGCAGCACTTCGCCGTCGATGCGCTTGGCTTCTTCGGCGAACCATTCCAGGAACGACGCCGCGTAGGCGATTTCGCCGGCGGCTTCGGTCACGGGCTTGCCC